>NZ_BAAAPF010000060.1:0-25711 GCF_039531005.1 Streptomyces synnematoformans | reverse complement strand
CTCGGCGGCCGGCGCCGAGCCGGCCCAGCCGGTGAGCGCGGCGCGCAGGGTCTTGCGGCGCTGCGCGAATGCGGCGTCGACGGCGGCGAAGACCTCGGTCCGCGTGGCGCCGGTCGCGGGCGGCTCGCGGCGGGTCAGGGAGACGAGCGCGGCCTTGGCGTTCGGCGCGGGCCAGAAGACGTTGCGGCCGATGGCGCCGGCCCGCCTGACGTCCGCGTACCAGGCGGCCTTCAGCGACGGCACCCCGTAGACCTTCGACCCCGGGGCGGCGGCGAGCCGGTCGGCGACCTCGGCCTGCACCATGACCAGGGTGCGCTCGATGCCGGGGAAGGTGGCCAGCATGTGCAGCAGCACGGGCACGGCGACGTTGTACGGGAGGTTCGCCACCAGCGCCGTCGGCGGCGGGCCGGGCAGCTCGGCGACGCGCAGCGCGTCGGCGTGCACGAGCGCGAAGTCCGCCGCGCGCCGCGGCAGCCGGGCCCGTACGGTCGCGGGGAGGGCGGCGGCGAGCGCGTCGTCGACCTCGACGGCGGTGACGTGGGCGGCGGCCTGCAGCAGGGCGAGGGTGAGCGAGCCGAGGCCGGGTCCGATCTCGACCACGACGTCGTCCGCGCGTACGTCGGCGGCGCGCACGATGCGGCGGACGGTGTTGGGGTCGATGACGAAGTTCTGGCCGCGCTGCTTGGTGGGGCGTACGCCGAGGGCCGCCGCCAGCTCGCGGACGTCCGCGGGGCCGAGCAGCGGGTCCGGCTCACCGGTGGTGGCGCTCACCGCTCCAGGTTAGGCCCTCGGTCTTGGCGGACTCCTGGCGAGCCGCCGGGCGCAGCCGGGCCCGCCGAGGCGACCGGGCCCGCCGGGCCTATGGGGCCGGCCGGGGCGTAGCCGAAGGCGCGCGCGGTGTTCGCCGCGATCGCCGCCGCCAGCTCGTCGGGGTCGGTGCCGCGCGCCCGGGCCATGGCGCGGAGCGTGAGGGGGATCAGGTACGGCGCGTTGGGGCGGCCCCGGTACGGCATCGGTGTGAGGAACGGCGCGTCCGTCTCCACCAGCAGCAGCTCCGCGGGCGCGACGGCGACCGCCTCGCGCAGCTGCCCCGCGTTCTTGAAGGTCACGTTTCCTGCGAACGACATGAAGTAACCGTTCTCCGCGCAGGTTTCGGCCATCGCCGCGTCCCCGGAATAGCAGTGGAATACCACGCGCTCCGGCGCCCCTTCTTCCGCAAGAATGCGCAGCACGTCGTCGTGCGCCTCGCGGTCGTGAATGACGAGGGCTTTCCGCCGGCGTTTGGCGATCTCGATATGTCTGCGGAAGGAGTGCTGCTGCGCGGCCACGCCCTCCGGGCCGGTGCGGTAGTAGTCGAGGCCGGTCTCGCCGACGCCGAGGACCTGCGGCAGCGCGGCGAGCGCGGCGATCTCGTCCACGGCGGCGTCCAGGCCGGCGCCGAGCCGCGGGGCCTCGTTGGGGTGCAGGGCGACCGTCGCCCACACCGCGTCGTGCGCGGCGGCGGTCTCCGCGGACCAGCGGGACCGCTCCAGGTCGCAGCCCACCTGGATGAGGGTGGTGACGCCCACCCGGGCGGCTGCGGCGACGGCGTCGGCGACGGTGCCGTCCTGCATGTCGAGGTGCGTGTGCGAGTCCGCCGCGGGGTGCCCGAGCGGTTCGGGCGGCGGCGGCGCGGCCTTCGCGTCCGCGCCGCCCGTGGTGTGCTGAGCCATGCCGGGGACTCTACTGGCCCGGTACGACACCGCCGTGCGGGGCGGCCGCGGGGCCGGGCGCCGGCCGTCAGTCGCGGCGCGAGCGCTGGCGCTGGCGCACCGACTCGACGGACCGGACCTGGCCGGCGCGCATGATGCGGACGACGTGCTCGCCGCAGTTCAGGCACGTGGGCCTGGTGAGCGGCGAGGGCACCCGTTCCCCGCCGGTGTGGTACGTGACGAAGGGCCGGCCCTTCGCGTCGACGTGGTGGTGGATCTCGTAACTCTGCTCCCAGCCGTGCCCGCACATCATGCAGGCGAACGCGTACGACTCGGTCACTGGCTCGGGCTCGGACATCGGCAGCTCCTCTTGTCCATGGAGGGACAAGTCACCGGAAGGCATCCCCTATTCCAGTGGACACCCATTCGGCGCAGCCCGCAGCCTCCCATACCATCAATTGAAGGAGTTTTGGCACGGCTACTCTGAGTTGTTTACCGAGTTTTTCGCGGCCACCACCGCATCGAAGACCTCGCGCTTGGGTACCCCGGCGTCCCGGGCGACCGCCGCGATGGCCTCCTTCCGCGGCTCCCCCGCCTCCTCACGGACGGTGACCCTGCGGGCCAGCTCCGTGGCGCCGGGCCGCTCGCCGTCCGCCGCGGGCGCGCCCTCCACCACCACGGTGATCTCGCCGCGCACGCCGTCGGCCGCCCAGCCCGCCAGCTCCCTGAGCGGGCCGCGCCTGACCTCCTCGTACGTCTTGGTCAGCTCCCGGCACACGGCGGCCCTGCGGTCCTCGCCGAAGACGCCGGCCATCGCTTCGAGGCTGCCGGCGAGCCGGTGCGGGGCCTCGAAGTACACCAGGGTGCGCCGCTCGCCCGCCGCCTCGCGCAGCCGCGTCAGCCGCTCGCCGGGCTTGCGCGGCAGGAAGCCCTCGAAGCAGAACCGGCCGACCGGCAGCGCGGAGACCGCGAGCGCCGCCAGCACCGCGGACGGGCCGGGCACGGCGGTGACGGTGATGCCGCGCCGCACGGCGGCGGCGACCAGGCGGTAGCCGGGGTCGGAGACCGACGGCATGCCGGCGTCGGTGACCAGCAGCACGCGGGCGCCGCCGGCCAGCTCCTCGACGAGGCCGGAGGTGCGGGCCGCCTCGTTGCCCTCGAAGTACGACACGACGCGGGCCGTCGGCTGCACGCCGAGCGACTGCGTCAGGCGGCGCAGCCGGCGGGTGTCCTCGGCGGCGATGACGTCGGCCGCGGCCAGCTCGTCCGCCAGCCGCGGCGGGGCGTCCGCGGGGTCGCCGATGGGGGTGCCTGCCAGTACGAGGAGTCCGCTCACGTCCCCATCCTGGCGGATGGCCGGTGCGGGCCGCGCGGACGGGGCCCGCGCGGGTGGTCCGGATCGGCCCGGCCGGACCGGCTGCGGGCGCGCCTAGGATGGGCCCCCGTGACCAGTGACACCGCGACGCAGCGCGCGCAGAGCCGGCCCCCGCCCGCCCCGGCGTGGCAGCGGCGGCTCCGCGCGTTCGGGTACGCGCCCCGGCGCGAACCCGGCGTCACGGAGCGCCTGGTGCCGCCGTACCGGGGCTCGGGGGCGCGGCTGCTGCGGGTGGCCGGCGTGCCCGCGGCGACGGCGGCGCGGGTGGCGCGGCTGGGCGCGTGGGGCGGTCCGCTGCTCGTGGCGCTCTTCGCCGGCGTGCTGCGGTTCGTGAACCTGAGCAGCCCGCGCGCGGTGATATTCGACGAGACGTACTACGCGAAGGACGCCTGGTCGCTGCTGCAGCTCGGCTACGAGGGCAGCTGGCCCAAGGACGCCAACGCGCAGCTCCTCGACGACCCGCAGGTCATCCCGCTCAGCGACGACCCCGGCTACGTCGTCCACCCGCCGGTCGGCAAGTGGATGATCGGGCTCGGCGAGTGGGCGTTCGGCCTGGACCCGTTCGGCTGGCGGTTCGTCGTCGCCCTGCTCGGCACGCTCTCTGTACTGATGCTGTGCCGCATCGGCCGCCGGCTGTTCCGCTCCACGCTGCTCGGCTGTCTCGCGGGGCTGCTGATGGCGGTGGACGGGCTGCACTTCGTGATGAGCCGCACGGCGCTGCTCGACCTGGTGCTGATGTTCTGGGTGCTGGCGGCGTTCGGCTGCCTGCTCGTCGACCGCGACCGGGCGCGCGCACGGCTGGCCGGCGCGCTGCCTGCCGGCCGGCCGGACGACGCGGTGGCCTCCGGGCTGCGGCTGGGGGCGCGGCCGTGGCGGCTGGCCGCCGGAGTGTGCATGGGGCTGGCGCTGGGCACCAAGTGGAACGCGCTGTTCATCCTCGCCGCGTTCGGCCTGCTGACCGTCCTGTGGGACGCGGGCGCCCGCCGTACGGCCGGCTCCCGCCGCCCGTACGCGCGCGCACTGCGCCTCGACGTGGTGCCGGCGTTCTTCTCGACGGTGCCGGTGGCGGCCGCGGTGTACGTCGCGTCCTGGACCGGCTGGTTCGCCTCCGACAACGGCTACTTCCGGGGCTGGGCCGAGGACCGCGACACCGCGTTCCCGTTCGTCCCCGACGCGCTGCGGAGCCTGTGGCACTACCACGCGGTGGTCTACCGGTTCCACGTCAACCTCGACTCCGGCCACACCTACGACTCCAACCCGTGGAGCTGGCCGGTGGTGGGCCGGCCCGTGTCGTACTTCTGGGAGGACCCGCCGCCCGGCCGGGACGGCTGCCCCGCCGACGCCACGGAGAACTGCGCCCGCGAGGTCCTCGCGCTGGGCACGCCGCTGCTGTGGTGGCTGGGCGTCGCGGCCGTCGTCTACGCGCTCTACCGCTGGGGCCTGCGCCGCGACTGGCGTGCGGGCGCGATCCTGTGCGGCGTGGCGGCCGGCTGGGTGCCGTGGCTGTTCTACCAGGACCGCACGATCTTCCTCTTCTACGCCGTCGTCTTCCTGCCGTACCTGTGCTTGGCGGTGACGATGATGCTCGGCGCGATGGCCCGCGCCGGCACCGCGGCCCTCGCGGGGACCGGTGCGCCCGCCGGGACCGGTGCGCCCGCCGGGACCGGTGCGCCCGCCGGGTCCGGCGCCTCCGCGGACGGGCCCGCCCTCGCGCCGGCGCCCACCGAATGGCGCAGAGCGGCGGGCGTGGTCGCGGCGGGTGTGCTCGTCCTGCTCGTGGTCTGGAACTTCATCTATTTCTGGCCGATCTACACCGGCGAGACCATCACCCGCGACGCCTGGGAGGCCCGCATGTGGCTGGGGAGTTGGGTCTGACCGCCACCGCCGCGGTGGGCGCCGGCGCGGCGCGTGGCTTAGTGTGCTTGACGCAGGGTCGTAATCGTCACGGTGCGGGCAAAGGGAGCACGGCAGATGGCGGGTAGCCACCGGCGCAGACACGCCGGCCCGAGTGTGTCGGCGAGGTCGGCGCGCGCCCGGATCGCGGTGCTCGTCGGCGCGGGGGCCGCGGTCGTCGGCGCCGCCGGCTTCGGCGCGTACAGCCTGCTCGACGACGACGGGACGCGGCGCGGCGGCAGCGCGCTGACCGCGCCCGGCTCACCTGATCCGGTGAAGACCGGGCCGCCCGGCCCCAAGGAGGCGGCCAGAGCCGCCGGCGACTTCCTGACGGCCTGGGCCGGCGGCCGGACCGAGATCGCGGCCGGGATGACGGACGACAGGAAGGCGGCGCTCGCCGCCCTCACCTCGTACCGCGAGGACGCGGGCGTCGGGAAGGTCAAGCTCACCCCCGGCAAGCCGCGCGGGACGAAGGTGCCGTTCAGCGTCGACGCCGAGGTGTCCTTCAAGGAGCTGGTCAAGCCCTGGGCGTACAACTCCGCCCTGGAGGTCGTACGGGACGGGAGGACGGGCGAGGTCGAGATCGCCTGGGAGCCGTCCGTCGTGCACCCCAAGCTGGGCGAGGGCGAGCGGCTGCGCACCGGCCCGAAGGACGCCCCGCCGGTCAAGGCCGTGGACCGCAACGGCACCGCGCTGGACCCCGACACGTACCCCTCCCTCGCGCCGGTCATCGCCGACCTGGGCGAGCGTTACGGCGCCAAGGCCGGGGGCACCCCGGGCGTGAAGGTGTGGACGGAGAGCGCCGAGCCGGCCGACGCGCACGACGAGGGTGGCAAGAAGAAGAAAAAGGACGACGACAAGGCGGGCGCGCCCGAGACGCTCCTGGAGCTGTCCGAGGCCAAGCCCGGCACGCTGAAGACGACGCTGGACGCGAAGGTGCAGAAGACCGCCGAGGAGGTCGTCTCCCGGCACAGCGGCGCGGCGCTGGTGGCGTTGAAGCCGAGCACCGGCGAGGTGCTCGCGGTCGCCAACCAGGCCGGCAACGGCTTCAACACCGCGCTGCAGGGCTCGTCCGCGCCCGGCTCCACCATGAAGGTCGTCACGGCCTCGATGCTCATGGACAAGGGCCTGGCGGCGCCGGGCGAGCCGCACCCGTGCCCCCGCTACAAGGCCTACGGCGGCTGGGAGTTCGAGAACGTCGGCGACAAGTCGTTCACCATCCAGGGCGGCACGTTCACGGAGTCGTTCACCGCCTCCTGCAACACCGCGTTCATCTCGATGGCGGAGAAGCTGGAGGACGACGACCTGACGCAGCACGCGCGCGACGTCTTCGGCATCGGGCTCAACTGGCAGACGGGCGTGACCACCTTCGACGGCGCGGTGCCGGTGCAGTCCGACGCGCAGATGGCGTCGTCGCTGATCGGCCAGGGCGGCGTGCGGATGAACCCGCTGACGATGGCGTCGGTGTCGGCGACCGTGAAGTCCGGCGTGTTCCGGCAGCCGCATCTGGTGCCGCAGGAGCTGGACGGGCGGCAGTTCGCGGCCGCGCCGCGGACCATGAAGCCGGAGACCGCGCAGTCGCTGCGGGAGCTGATGGCCGCGACCGCGTCGTACGGGACGGCGGCGGAGGCGATGAGCGGGCTGACCGGGGACGTGGGCGCGAAGACGGGCTCCGCGGAGGTGGGCGGGCAGGAGGAGACGAACGCCTGGTTCACCGGGTACCGCGGGGACCTGGCGGCGGCGGCCATGGTGCCGAACATCGGGCACGGCGGGGAGTTCGCGGGCCCGCTGGTGAAGGACGTGCTGGCCGCCCACGGCTGACCGCGCGGGCGGCACCGGGGCCGGAATGGGTTCGCACCGCCCGTACCTCCGGCATTAACGTCCCCCCATGACGACAGCCGACGCCGCACACCCGCTCTTCGCCGCCGCCCTCGCCGAACTCGGCCTGAGCGTGCCGGTACGCCGCTTCCCCGCCGCCACCCGCACCGCCGCACAGGCGGCGGAGGCCATCGGCTGCGAGCTGAGCCAGATCGTGAAGTCCCTGGTCTTCGCGGCGGACGGCGTGCCGGTCCTCGTCCTGATGGACGGCGGCTCGCGGGTGGACACCGAGCGGGTACGGGCCGAGCTGGGCGCCGGCGCCGTGCGCCGGGCGGACGCGGCCGCCGTGCGGGAGGCGTCCGGGTACGCCATCGGCGGCGTACCGCCCTTCGGGCACGTGACGCGGATGACGGTGCTCGCCGACCGCGGGCTCCTCGACCACGGCGAGGTCTGGGCCGCCGCGGGCGACCCGCACACGGTGTTCCCCATGGCGCCGAAGGACCTCGTCGCGCACGCGGGCGGCAGGGTCGTCGACGTACGGGCCGTCGAGGTGGCCGAGGGGCGCGAGCCCGGGGCGTGACGCCCCTCATAGCGGCGGCGGTCCTCGCCGCTGCCGTGATGCACGCCTCGTGGAACGCCCTCGCGCACGGTTTCCGGGACCAGTTGGCCGTCTTCGCCCTCATCGGCGCCGGCGACGTGCTGATCGCCGGGACCGCGGTGTTCTTCGTGCCGGTCCCGGCGGCCGGCGCCTGGCCGTGGCTGCTGACGTCGGTGGCCCTCCACCTCGTCTACATGACGCTGCTCATGCGGTCGTTCCGGCTGGGCGACTTCGGGCAGGTCTACCCGATCGCCCGCGGCACGGCCCCGCTGGTCGTCGCCGCCGTCGCGCACCTCTTCCTCGACGAGCGGCTGGGCCTGTCGCAGACGGCGGGCGTCGCGGTGGCGTGCGCCGGGCTGAGCGGCATCGCGCTGTGGGGGCTGCGCGGCGCGGACACCCGGCCGCACTGGCCGGCGCTGGCCGCGGCGTTCGCGACGGGGCTGGCGATCGCGACGTACACGATCGTCGACGGCGTCGGCGTCCGGGCCTCCGGCAGCGCGCTGGGCTACACGGCGTGGCTGGTGCTGCTGATGGGCCCGTGGATCCCGCTGGCCGCCCTGGTCCGGCGCGGGCCGGGGCTGGTGCGCGAGCTGCGGCCGGTGGCGGTGCGCGGACTGCTGGGCGCGGCGATCTCCGTCTCGGCGTACGGGCTGGTGCTCTGGGCGCAGACGCGCGCCCCGCTGGCGCCGATAGCGGCGCTGCGCGAGTCGAGCATCGTGGTGGGGGCGGCGATCGGGGCGGTGTTCCTCAAGGAGCGGTTCGGCGGGCCGCGTATCGTCGGGGCGTGTCTGATGCTGGCGGGGATCACGCTGGTGCTGCTGCCGGCGTAGCCGGCGGTCCCGTCGCCGCGGTCCGCCGCCGGTGGCGGGGACCGCGGCGCGGGGTGCCGTCAGGGCACCGGCGCTAGGCCGGACCGAGGCGGTAGACGGCGCCGACGGGGGTGCCACCGCCGCCGCCGAAGCCGCCCATGTCGACCACGTACAGCTCGTTGTCGGGCGTCTGCACGAACGTGCTGACCCAGCCGGCGTTGGCGCCGAGGTCGAGCACCCCGGTCACCTGGCCGTTCTGCGTCTGGAGTGCCTGCAGGTTGCCGCCGCAGTAGTCGGCGAACACGAAGGAGCCCTGCAGCTCCGGGATCTGGTCGCCCCGGTAGACGTAGCCGCCGGTGACGGAGTCGCAGAATCCGGTGAGGCCGTGCTGCCACTCGTGCACCGGCGGGACGTGCCCGGGCGGTTCCGCGCCCCGGTGCTGGCGGGTGCCCTCCATGAGGGGCCAGCCGTAGTTCCGGCCGGAGGCGCCGACGGGCGCGTGGTTGACCTCTTCGCGCTCCAGGTGGCCCACGTCGCCGATCCACATGTCGCCGTTCTCGGCGTCGAAGGAGAACTGCCAGGGGTTGCGCAGGCCGTAGGCCCAGATCTCGCCGCGGGCGCCCGGAACGTCGACGAACGGGTTGTCGGGCGGAATCGCGTACGGGTCGCCGGCGCTCAGGTCGATCCGCAGCACCTTGCCCAGCAGGGAGCCGAGGTTCTGGGAGTTGTCGTACGGGTCGCCCTCCGGCGAGTAGTCGCCGTCGCCGAGGGAGATGTAGAACATCCCGTCCGGGCCGAACGCGATGTGGCCGGAGTTGTGCGCGGCGCCCGGCTGCTCCTGGAAGAAGACGGTGCGCCGGGTGTCCGCCTGCACCTCGCCGTCCGCCACCTCGAACTCGTCGATCGTGCTGTGCCCGTCGACGTCGGTGTAGGACAGGTAGAAGCGGGTGAAGTCGGGGTTGAACTCGATGTCCGCGATCCCGCGCTCGCCGTCGGTGGTGGTCTCGCCGGTGATGTCGACGACCGGTTCGCTGAGGCCCTGGCCGTCGAGGACCCGGACGGTGCCGGCGCGTTCGCCGATCCACACGGTGCCGTTCGGCCCGGCGGCGCCGGCGGTGGGTGCGGCCGCGGTGGCGACCTGGGTGAGCGACACCTGGGCCTGCTGGGTTCCGGCCGGTGACGCCGAGACGGCGGCGGGCGCGATGCCCGCGGACATGGTCAGCAGAAGACCTGAAAAGAGGACTGCGGATAACTTTCCACGACTCATGGGTAGCCGGGGGCGGGCGCCCGTGCGTGGTCCCGTCCCCAACCTCCTTCCGTGTGTGGGGGGCGGTCATGCCACGTACCGAGATACCTGATCTGGCGCGGGACCCAGGCCCCTGCAGGCGTGTGCCAGCCTGCGGAATGCCCCACTACGCAAAAAGGTAGCACCATTGCCCGGCAGCGGGGACCGGATCGGCGCCGGCGGTCGCGTCCCCGGCCGGTCCGCAACGGGTGACAAGTACGCAACAGGACTTATCCACAGGGGTTTTTTCCCTGGCCGTTCGCCCCCAGGATGGAGTCTCCGCAACTCAGGCAACGGGGGATCAGCATGGCAGTCGTCGACCAGGGGCCGCGGTGGCGGTCGGAGCCGCCGGCGTCGGACCGGCATGCGCCGCGGCGTCACCTCGGCGTGTATCTCACCGCGGCGGTGCTGCTCACGGCGCTGGGCCGCTTGGTGATCGTCTGGATCTACTACGACTTCGACCACGTGAGCACCGACGTCGAGGACTTCCTGAAGGCGCTCTACGACCCGCGGATTCCCCTGGAACCCGAGCTGTTCAACCCGTACGTCTGGGCGTTCACGGTCACGCTGCTGGTGACGGGGCTGGTCGCGGCGCTGAACCGGCGCGCGGCGCGGGGGGCCGCGCTGCTGTGCGGGTTCGTGATGTCCTTCACCGCGGTGCGCGAGCTGATCGGCCTGGCCACGAGCGACCAGTTCCGCGACTGGTACGTCGGCGGCAACGACCTGGAGTTCGTGATCATCGCCAGCTGGGTGGTCGTGCTGCTGTTCTCGGCGACGGTGCTCGTGATGATGCTGCGGGCGGGCGACCGGCCGGCGGGCGGCGCGGGGGCCAGGCCGGCGCCGGGGTCGCAGCTGTACGTCATCGCCGGCGGGCTGATGGTGCTGCTCGGCCTCGCGCTCGCCGGGTGGATCGTCCGCATGCTGACCCGGGACGGGGCCGACACCGGCAGGTACTTCAAGGGGCTCGTGGACGCCGGCGAGTCGCCCTTCCCGGTGTCCGCCGGCACCACGGAGTACTACGAGGCGGTCTTCGTGGTGGCGCTGCTGGTGCTGGGTGCGCTGGCGCTGATGCGCCGTCCGGTGGTGCGCGGCGCGGCGATGGCGATCCTCGGGGTCTACCTGTACATCAACGTCCGCCGCATGATCGGCATGACGATCTCCGACTACGACCGGAACGGTCCCCCCACCGATCCGGAGCTGATCCCCTTCCCTACCTGGGACATGTACACCGAGGACCTGGAGGGGTGGCTCATCCTGGCCACGTACGTCGGCGGGTCGCTGATAGCGGTCGCGGTGATCGCGATGATGTTGCGCGCACCGGAGGCGAAGGCGGGGGCGGACGCGCCGCTTGGCCCTGTCGGCGGTTACGTGCCGCCGCAGCCCGCGGCGTCGCCGGTGCCGGAGCGGCAGCAGTACGCCGCGCCGCCGGCAGCCGTGCAGATGCCGCCGCCGCCGTCGAGCCCGCCGCCCGGCCCGGGACCGTCGGGCCGGGGGCCGGAGGGCTGAAGCAGGCGGGGTCGGGCAGCCGCGACGAGCGGGCAGGGCCAGCGGGCAGGGGCAGGGGAGGCGGGAGTCGGGGGGCTCCGGGTCAGACCGGGCGTACGGTGTCGCCGAGCCGCACGGTGCCCGGGACCAGCACGTCGGCGCCCACGCCGATGCACATCCCCCGGTCCGCGGTGAGCGTCTTGAGCACCCGGCGGTCCTCCGGCAGGTCGCGCTGCGCCATCGTCGTCATCACGCAGCGCTTCATGCGGTTGACGACCCGCAGCCGCACCTCGTCGCCGACGGCCACCTCCCGGCCCACCCAGTCCTCCTCGATCCAGGGTTCGTCGGTGTCCAGCAGGATGTTCTTGCGGAAGCGGAGGTCGTCGGCCGGTTCGGTGTCGCCGAGGATGCCGCCGAGCGCGTGCAGGGAGGCGGTGCCGATGAGCGTCACGCCGCGCTCGTCGAAGTGCGGCACGGCGTCCTCGCGGGCCAGCCGCACGTCCGCGCCGAGCAGCTCGGCGAGGTGGGCGTCGTCGCGCAGGTCGGAGCCGTCCGGGGTGACGACGCGGGGGCGGGCGGCGGCAGCGGGGTGGGCGGCGTAGGAGGCGGAGAAGTGGAGCAGGCCCTCGGTGCGGCGGAAGCGGCGGGAGTTCTTTCCGCTGCCGAGTTTGCCGTCGGCGTACGTCACGGCCCACAGGCGGTCGCCGACCGTGCCGCGCTCGTCGACGACGAGTTCCGGCAGCTGTTCGCCGAGCATGGACTTGACCGGGAAGCGTCGGAGCATGGCGACGACGGCGTCGGACGGGGCCGGGTAGGGCGTCGGAGCCGGTATCGCGGGCGGAAGTTCGGGCATGCTCCGGACCCTATGCCCGGCCCGGGTCGCGGCCGAAGGGTTTCCGGCGGGAGCGCACGATCCCGGCCGGAGCCGTCACCGCCCCCGGCCCGCCCCGGCCGCCGCGGAGGTCCCCGGCCTGCGGCGACCGTCCGCCCGACTTGCCGTGACCCCTTACGCCCCGAAACATGGAGATTGTGACAGCCGGCTCCGACAGTACCGCGGGGACCGACCCCGGCCTGCCCTACCTCCGCTTCCCCCACCTCCACGGCGACCTCCTCTGCTTCGCCGCCGAGGACGACCTGTGGCTCGCCCCGCTGCCCGCCCCCGGCGCCAAGCCCGAGCGGGGCTGGCGGCTGACCGTCGACCGCACCCGCGTCGGCCACCCGCGCTTCTCGCCGGACGGGAGGTCCATCGCCTTCACCAGCTGGCGCAGCCTCGACGCCGAGATCCACCTCGTGTCCGCGGAGGGCGGCGGGGCCCGACGGCTGACGTACTGGGGCAGCCTGGACACCCGGGTGTGCGGCTGGACGCCGCCGGGCGGCGGCGAGGACGGGGCGCCGCAGATCCTCGCGGTGTCCTCGCACGGCCAGCCGCTCTCGTACCAGACGTGGTCCTACCTGGTGCCGGCCGACGGCGCCCCGGGCCGCCGGCTGCCGTGGGGCCCCGTCGACGACATCGCCGTCGCCGAGCTGTCCGGCTGCCGCAGGACGCTGCTGCTGACCGGCCGACCGCCGCACGAGCCCGCCGCCTGGAAGCGCTACCGCGGCGGCGCCACCGGCCGGATCTACCTGCACGGCGAGCGGCTGCTCGCGGACATCGGCGGGCACGTGGAGTGCGTGATGTTCGTGGGTACACCCCCGGCCACCCGCATCGCGTTCCTCTCCGACCACGAGGGCACCGGCAACCTCTACTCCTGCCTCCCCGACGGCACGGACCTGCGCCGGCACAGCGACCACGCCGAGTTCTACGCCAGGAACGCCGCCACCGACGGCCACCGGGTGGTCTACCAGTGCGCGGGCGAGCTGTGGCTCGCCGAGGACTTCGGCCCCGCCGGGCAGCCGCGCCGCCTCGACATCCGGCTCGGCAGCCCGCGCGCCGGGCGGCGGCCGTACCAGGTGGCCGCGCAGAACAACGTCGAGGCGCTCACCGTCGACACCACCGGGCGGGCCAGCGCGGTCGCGGTGCGCGGCGCGCTGTACTGGCTGACGCACCGGGACGGCCCGGCGCGCACGATCACCGAGACGCCCGGGGCGCGGGTCAGGCTGCCGGAGATGCTGGGCGACACGGGCCGCGTCGCGTACGTCACGGACGCGTACGGCGACGACGCCGTCGAGATCGCCGACCTGCCGCGCACCGGCGCCGTCGGCGAGCCGCTGCGGCTGGCGGCGGGCCGGCTGGGCCGGGTGGTGGCGCTGGTGCCGTCGCCGGACGGCCGGCACCTCGCGATCGCCTCGCACGACGGGCGGCTGCTGCTGGTGCGGGTGCCGGAGCGGGTGGGCGCGGACGAGCGGATGTCGGCGGAGGCGGCGGAGCAGTTCGCGGAGGCGGTGCGGGCCGCGGAGGAGCTGTCGCCGGCGGAGGCCGCGGGCGAGTGCCAGGTCACCGAGCTGATCCGGTCCGTCAACGGGCCCGTGCGCGACCTGGCGTTCTCGCCCGACTCACGGTGGCTGGCCTGGTCGCACCCGGGCATCGGCCGCTCGCTGCGGCAGATCAAGATCGCCCGGATCGCGGACCGCGCGGTCGTGGACGTCACGGACGGCCGGTTCGAGGACGAGGAGCCGGTGTTCACGCGCGACGGGCGGTATCTGGCGTTCCTGTCGTGGCGCGGCTTCGACCCGGTGTACGACGTGCACACCGGCGACCTGTCGTTCCCGCTGGGCTCCCGCCCGTACCTCGTACCGCTGCATCCCGCGACGCCGTCGCCGTTCGCGCTGTCCGCGGAGGGCCGGCCGGCGGCCGGCGGGATGGACCCGGCGGGGCCGCCGGCGCCGGACCCGGCCGGCGGGAACTCCACGGTGCTGGTGGACCCGGAGGGGCTGGAGAGCCGGGTGACGCCGTTTCCGGTGCCGGCGTCGAAGTACTCCTCGCTGGTGCCGGTCGCGGGCGGCGGGCTGGTGTGGCTGCGCTGGCCGATCTCGGGGGCGCTGGGCGAGACGTTCGCCAACCCCGCGGACACCTCGGGCCGGCCGACGCTGGAGCTGTTCGACATCTCCACCGCCCGGCTCACCGAACTCACGTCGCTGGTGACGGAGATCGCGGTCAGCGGCGACGGCAGCCGGCTGGTGGTCAACGACGGCGGTTCGCTGCGCGCGATGCCGGTGAGCGACCGGGCGGACCCGGACGCCACCGTCTACATCGACCTGCGGCGCGTGCTGCACACGGCGGACCCGGTGGCCGAGTGGCACCAGGCGTACGCCGAGGCCGGCCGGATCGTCCGGGCGTACTTCTGGGAGCCGCGCATGGGCGGCGTCGACTGGGACACGGTGCTGGCGCAGTACCGGCCGCTGCTGGACCGCGTGGCCTCGCCGGACGAGTTCGCCGACCTGCTGCGCGAGGTGCTGGGCGAGCTGGGCACGTCGCACGCGTACGTCACGCCCGCCCGCCGCAACGAGGGCCCGCCGCACTACCAGCGGCCCATCGGCTTCCTCGGCGTGAACTTCGTCCGCACCCGCGACGGCCTCGGCTGGGCGCTGGCCCGCATCCTGCCCGGCGACTCCTCCGACACCCGCGCCCGCTCCCCGCTCGCCGGCACCGGCATCCCGGACGGCTCGGTGCTCACCCACGTCGACGGCCGCGCGGTCGACCCGGTCACGGGCCCGTACCCGCTGCTGGCGGGGGCGGGGGGCACGACGGTGGAGCTGACGTTCGCGATCGAGGGCAACCAGGGCAGGCTGCGCCGGGTGGCCGTCGTGCCGCTCGTCGACGACCGGCCGCTGCGCTACCAGGACTGGGTGGCGGCGCGGCGCGCGGTGGTGCACGAGCTGAGCGGCGGGCGCTGCGGGTACCTGCACATCCCGGACCTGGTCGCGAGCGGCTGGGCGCAGTTCAACCGGGACGTGCGGATGGAGATGAACCGCGAGTCGCTGATCGTGGACGTGCGGGGCAACGCGGGCGGGCACATCAGCGAGTTGGTGCTGGAGAAGCTCACCCGCCCGATCATGGGCTGGGACCTGACGCGCAACGCGCAGCCCGTCTCGTACACCTCGACCGCGCCGCGCGGCCCGATGGTGGCGCTGGCGGACGAGGCCACGTCGTCGGACGGCGACATGATCACGGCGGCGTTCAAGCTGCTCGGCCTCGGCCCGGTGGTGGGCCTGCGGACGTGGGGCGGGGTGGTCGGGATGACGGGCCGGCACCGGCTGGGCGATGGCACGGTGATCACGGTGCCGATGAACGCGGCCTGGTTCGACGAGTACGGCTGGGGCGTGGAGAACGCCGGCGTCCCGCCCGACGTGGTCGCCGAACGCACGCCGCTGGACTGGGCGGAGGGCCGGACCTCCGAGCTGGACGTCGCGGTGGCCACCGCGCTGGACCTGCTGGGCGAGCACCCGGCGGCGGTGCCGCCGGACTACACCGACGTGCCGGACCGGCGCCGTCCGCCGCTGCCGCCGCGCCCGTAACGGCACGACGCGGCGCGGCCTGCCGCGGAGCAACCCGGAACGGGGTAGCACGAAATGCGGCATCAGTCCCGGTATGTAAGCCTGAGGAAGGCCCGAACACCCTCTCTCACTAGGAGTGATGAACAGAATGGGCGCATTCGACAAGGCGAAGGACATGGCCGGCGACGCGGCCGACAAGGCCAGGGAAGCCGCGCAGAAGGGGCGCGAACAGGCCCAGCAGGGCCGTGAGCGCGGCCAGGAGTCCGGCCAGGACACTTCGCAGCGCGCCCAGGAGGACGCGCAGCAGGGCCGCGAACAGCAGGGCCGCGAGCAGCAGGAGCGCGAACAGCAGCAGCGCCGGCAGCAGCGCGAGCAGCAGCAGCGCCGCGAGCAGGACCAGCCCTGATACGGCGCGGTTGAGCCACGCACGAGGGGCGCACCCGGCGCGGGTGCGCCCCTCCGCCGCTGTCCATGCCCGGAGCGCGAACGGGCGCACGGCGTACGGGCGTTCGCCCCTCCGCGCCGTACGCGCCGGCCCCCGCCCGCCGTTGCGCCCCTCCGCCACGGCTCCGCGGCTACGTCCCCCGCGTCTCCCGCGCCCGCTCGTCCGCCGCGCCGCCGGCGCCCACCAGACCGCCGCGCGCCGCCCGGGTCGCCGCGAGCCGGGGCGCCAGCTTCCGCATCTCCCGCCGCCCCAGCGGCCCGGCGACGACCGACGGCACCGCGCCGCGCACCGACTGCATGCCGCGCAGCCACCACTGCCCGTAGACGTGCGGCGACCGCCGCTCGATGCCCGCGACCAGCCGCTCCACGGCGGGCGCCAGCGGATACGTCTTGTTCATCGGCCACGGCAGCCGCGCCCGCATGTCCCGCAGCACTTCGTCCTCGTCGGCGCCGCGCACCATGTCGGTGTCGGTCCAGCTGAGGTAGCCGACCCCGACGTCCACGCCCAGATGGCCGACCTCGGCGCGCAGGCAGTGCGCGTACGCCTCCACACCGGACTTCGACGCGCAGTACGCCGCCATCAGCGGCGCCGGGGTCAGCGCGGCGAGCGAGGCGACCTGCAGGTGGTAGCCGCGCGAACGGACCAGCGCGGGCAGGAAGGCCCGCGCGGTGGCGACGCTGCCCAGCAGGTTGACCTCGATGACGCGGTCGAAGGAGCGGGCGCCGGAGTCGAGGAACGGGCCGCCGAGGGCGACGCCCGCGTTGGCGACGACGACGTCGACGCCGCCGAAGCGCTCCTCGACCGCGGCGGCGGCGCCGGCCATCGCGTCGTGGTCGGTGACGTCCGCGTGCCAGTGGGCGGCCTCGCCCGGCAGCGAGTCGGCGACCTTCTTCAGCTCGTCCGGCTCCAGACCCACCAGCGCGAGCCGCGCCCCGCGCGCCGCCAGCCGGCGCGCCAGCAGCGCGCCGACGCCGCGGGCGGCGCCGGTGACGACGACCGTCCTGCCCTCAAGTCCCCGCCCGCGGCTCACGCGCCCGCCTCCTCCTTCTTGACGGCCTCCTGCTCCTCGGCCCCTTCCGCGACTTTCCCGACTTTCTCGACTTTCCCGACCTGCTCGACTCTCCCGGCGGCCTCGGCGGCGGCTTCCGCGCCGGCCGCCTGGCCGCCCAGGTGGTCGCGGACGAGCCCGCGCAGCACCTCGGCCACCGCGTACGGCGCCTCGATCGGCGTCATGTGCCCCAGCCCGTCCAGCTCGGTGAACCCCGCGCAGTCCGGCAGCAGCCCGGCGATCTTCCGCGCCAGCCGCACCGGCGTGAGCCGGTCGGCGCTGCCGTGCACCACCGCGGCCGGCACCGGCATCCGGGCCACCTCGGCGTCCAGGTCGAGCGTCGCCAGCACCCGGCCCCACGCGCCGCGCGGCTTGCGCGGGCTGGCGAAGACGATACGGGCGCTCGCCTCGATCTGCGCCGGGGTCGCGCCGCGGCCCAGGATGGCCGGGCCCAGCACCTTCTTCGACAGCGGCGTCACCGGCCCCATCGGCAGCCGCGAGACCAGCAGCGCCCGCTGTGCCGCGGAGCGCAGCGCGCGGGCCCGCAGCGGCACCACCCGCGACTCGGGCACCAGGTGCGCGCTGCCCGTGCTGCACAGCAGCACGGCGGCGGCCCGGTCGCGCAGGTACGGGCGGCCGGCGGCGGCCATCAGCGTCATGCCGCCCATCGAGTGGCCGCCGATCACGGCCTTCTCGCCGGGCGCCAGCGCCGCGTCGAGCACGGCGCCGAGGTCGTCGGCGAGGGTGGCGGTGTGGTACGAGCCGTCGCCGCCGGCCGGGCTGCGGCCGTGGCCGCGCTGGTCGTACGCGATGACGCGGTGGTCGGGTGCGAGCTGCCGGATCACCGGCGCCCAGAAGGCGGTCGAGCAGCACCAGCCGTGTGCGAGGACGACGGCGGGCGCGTCCGGCGCGCCGTGCTCCTCGACGTGCAGCCGGGTGCCGTCGGCGGAGAGCGCGGTCAGCTCGCGGCGGGGCACGGGCGGCGCGTACGGGCCGGAGGTGACGTGCATGAGCCGGGTCACCGGACGGCCTCCGCGCCCCGCCGCGCGGCGGCGGCCTTCCCGGATCCGGGCCGCAGCACCTCGTACTCCTCCATGTGCACCTTCCTCGTCACCTTCCGGAACTCGCTCGTCGTGCCCGGCCACACGGTCGTGTTGCGCCCGTTGGCGTCCAGATACCAGCTGTCGCAGCCGCCGGTGTTCCACACCGTGCGCTTCATCCGCTCCTGCACGCGCTCGTTCCAGTCCCGGACCGCGGACGGCCGCGCGTCGAGCGCGACCCGGCCGCCCGGGCCGCCGGGCCCGCCGAGCCGGTCGAGGTGGCGTACGAAGTCGGCCAGGTAGTTCAGCTGCGCCTCGATGATGAGGATCATCGAGCTGTTCCCGAGGCCGGTGTTGGGGCCGATGATCGTCAGCAGGTTGGGGAACCCGGCCGCGCTCGCGCCGCGCAGCGCCTCCATCCCGCCGCCCCACGTCTCCGCGAGCGTCGTGCCGTCGCGGCCCTTGATGCGGTCGGCGATGGGCATGTCGGTGACGTGGAAGCCGGTGCCGAAGATGAGCGCGTCGGCCTCGGTCTCGGTGCCGTCGGCGGCCACGAGGGTCGAGCCGCGCACCTCCCTGAGGCCGGAGGCGACGACGTCGACGTTGGGCTGGGCGAGCGCCGGATAGTAGTCGTTGGAGAGCAGGATCCGCTTGCAGCCGATGCGGTAGTCGGGTATGAGCTTGCGGCGCAGGGCGGGGTCCTTGACGGCCTGGCCCAGGTGCCGCTTCGCCAGGCCCTCCACGAACCCCAGCTCGCCGGGGTGTTTGGTGAACGCCTGCACCTGGAGTTCGCGGATGCCCCACAGGATGCCGCGGCGCAGCTTGGCGGTGGCGGGGGCGCGGGTGTGCAGCCAGCGCTCCGGGGCGCTGATGGCGCGGTCCACGCGCGGCAGGACCCAGGGCGGGGTGCGCTGGAAGACCGTGAGCCGGGAGACCTCGGGCTGGATGGACGGCACGATCTGGATGGCGGAGGCGCCGGTGCCGACCACGGCGACCCGCCTGCCGCCCAGCGGCACGTCGTGGTCCCAGCGCGCGGAGTGGAAGACCTTCCCGGGGAAGGTGTCGAGGCCGGGGATGTCGGGGACCTTGGGGTCGGACAGCGGGCCGGTGGCGGAGACCACGACGTCGGCGGTGAGTTCGCCGTGGGCGGTGTCGACCTCCCAGTGCAGTTCGTCGTCGTCCCAGCGGATGCTGCGCACCTCGTGGTCGAAGCGGATGTGCTGCCGTACGCCGAAGATGTCGGCGACCTGCTCCAGGTAGTCCCAGATGTGCTCCTGGCCGGAGAAGGTGCGCGGCCACTCGGCGTGGGGCGCGAAGGAGAAGGAGTACAGGTGGGAGGGGACGTCGCAGGCGCAGCCCGGATAGCTGTTGTCCCGCCACGTGCCGCCGAGCGCGCCCGCCCGCTCCAGCACGACGAAGTCCGTGATCCCCTCGCGGCGCAGCCGTACGGCGGCGCCGAGGCCGCCGAAGCCGGCGCCGATCACCGCCACCCTCACGTGTTCGCGCGTCATCGCCGTCGTCCTCCCAGCAGTGGAGTCGCGATTACGCCAGCAATCACTGGCATGATGAGAGAGTAGGGCCTCTCCTTACCGATGGGTAGGGGGCGGGCGTGATCGACTTCCGTACGCGGACGGGGTGTCGGCGCGAGGTCCTACCCTGGTGGTCGGCGCAGGCAGCCCGGGACAGACCGACGAGGAACCGGCGGAGGCGAGAGACGGTGGGACGCGAATACCGGACGGAGGAGCTGGCCGAGCGCGCCGGCATCACCGTCCGCACCCTGCGCTTCTACCGCGAGCGCAAGCTCCTCCCACCGCCGCGCCGCGAGGGCCGCATCGCCTGGTACGGGGAGGGTCACCTGTCCCGGCTGCGGACGATCGCCGCGCTGCTGGACCGCGGGCACACCCTCGGCGGCATCGCCGAGCTGATCTCCGCCTTCGAGAGCGGCCGGGACGTGCGCGGCGCGGCCGAGCTGCTCGGGCTGGAGGAGACGCTGGCGAAGCCGTGGTCGGAGGAGACCCCGGTGCGCATCACGCCCGAGGAGCTGGCCGACCGGTTCGCGGGCGAGGTCTCCCCGGAGAACCTGGCCACGTCCATCGACATGGGCTATGTCGCCGTGGAGGGCGAGGAGTTCATCCACGTCAGCCGGCGGCTGCTGGACGCCTCGTCGGCGCTGGTGGCCAAGGGCGTGCCGCTGGCCGCGGTGCTCGCCGCCGGCCGCGAGGTGCGCGCGCACGCGGACGACCTCGCCGAGCTGTTCACCGCCCTCATACGCGAACACGTGCTGGCCGACGTCCTGCGCACCCCGGCCGACGAGCTGACGGCGGAGCAGGTGGAGCGGCTGACGGACGCGCTGGAGCAGCTGCGCCCGGTGTCGATGCAGGTGCTGGAGGCGGAGGTGGCGATGGCGATGGACCGGCGGGTGCGCAGGGAGTTCGAGGAGTGGCAGCGCACGCGCGCCGGGTCCACCGCCGAGGAGCCGGGGGACTGACCGGCCGGGAGGATGTCTCCGGGGTCGGTCTTACCGGCCCTCCGCAGGCGTTTTACCTCTCCGCCAGCCCGGCGGCGAGGGTGTTCTTCGCGGCGTTGACGTCCCGGTCGTGGACAATGCCACACCTCGGGCACGTCCACTTCCGCACGTTCAGCGGCATCTTGTCGTTCATGTGGGCGCAGCCGGTGGTGGAGCACAGCTTGCTAGCGGGGAACCATTGGTCCACCAGCAGAAGTTGCCGCCCGTACCAGTCGGTTTTGTACTCCAGCATCGATCGCAGCTCGGCCCACGCGGCATCGGAGATGGCGCGGGACAGCGGCTTGGTTCTCGCGTACCAGCCGGGTGGTGACCTTGTGCAGGTGATCGCGGCGCCGGTCGGAGATCCGCGCATGAATCCGGGCGACACGGCGTCGGGCCCTGGCCCGGTTGTTCGATCCTCTGGCCTTGCGTGACAACGCCTTCTGCGCACGGGCCAGGTTCCGCCGGTCAGCCCGCTCGTGCCTGGGGTTGGAGATCTTCTCCCCCGTCGAGAGAGTGAGCAGGTGCGTCAGCCCGGCGTCGATCCCCACCGCGGTGGCCGTCGAAGGAGGCTGGGTAATGGTCTCCTCTACCAGCAGCGAGACGAACCACCGTCCTGCCGCGTCGCAGGAAACGGTGACCGTGGAAGGCTCCGCGCCCTCCGGCAGCGGCCGGCGCCACACGACCGCCAGCGGTTCGGCCATTTTCGCCAGCTTCAGCTCACCGTCGAAGCGGTACTTGTATGCCCGCTTCACGATCCTGGACATATCTAACACAAGAGCACGTAATCATGTTAAACGTCCTGGCCTGGCCGGCCGGGAAGTAAGCCCTTGTGGTGGCCGGTTCGTGAATTCTGTACATCTGTCGCACCCGATGACCGTTGTCGGTGCCCGCCTCTACGATGGCGAACGTGACCAGACAAGACGTGGCTGAGCCCGCCGCAGAAGAGCCGGTGGAGAAGCGCCTGGAGTCCCACCGCGTCGAGCTGACCGGGTACTGCTACCGGATGCTCGGCTCCGCCTTCGAGGCGGAGGACGCGGTCCAGGAGACGATGGTGCGCGCGTGGAAGGGCTTCGAGCGCTTCGAGGGCCGCGCGTCCATGCGCTCCTGGCTGTACCGCATCGCGACGAACGTCTGCTTCGACATGCACGGCAGCCCCCAGCGCCGCGCCCGCCCGATGGACCTCTCCTCCCCCGGCTCGGCCACCACGCCCCCGGAGGCCGCCCTCGGCGGCGCCCTCCCGGAGGCCACGTGGCTGGAGCCCATGCCGGACACGAAGGTGCTCCCCGAGGGCGGCGACCCGGCCGAGGTCGCGGCCCAGCGCGACTCCGTGCGGCTCGCCTTCGTCGCCGCGCTGCAGCACCTGCCGCCCCGGCAGCGCGTGGTGCTGATCCTGCGGGACGTGCTCGCGTGGAAGGCGAGCGAGGTCGCGGGGCTGCTGGAGACCTCCGTGGCCTCGGTGAACAGCGCACTGCAGCGCGCCCGCGCCACCCTGGCCGCCGAGGCCCCGGCCGACACCGAGCCGGCCAAGCCGCTGGACGCGGACCAGCAGCGCTTCCTGGAGCGGTACGTGGCCGCCTTCGAGCGGTACGACCTGGACGCCCTCACGGCCCTGATGCGCGAGGACGTCGTCCTGTCCATGCCCCCGCTGCCGCTGTGGCTGCAGGGCCAGGAGGACATCCGCACCTGGTTCCTGGGCACCGGCGCGGTCTGCCGCGGCTCCCGGCTGGTCCCCTGCCTGGCGAACGGCATGCCGGCCTTCGCGCAGTACCACCCGGACCCCGAGGGCGGCGGCCACCGCGCCTGGGCGATCCAGGTCCTGGAGATCGAGGACGGCAAGGTCACCGGGCTGAACAACTTCCTCGGCGTCGACCGCCTGTTCCCCCTCTTCGGTCTCCCTCTCACGCTGACGGACTGAGCCCGGGCCGGGGCCCGGGAACGCCGCCGCGGCCCCGCCCGCTACGGCCCGTCCGGCGCGGACTCCGCCCGGGTCTGCAGCAGCGTGCGCTCCTGCGCGTTGCGCGTCAGCTCCGCCGCCCGCGCGAACTCCGCGCGGGCCTCCTCCGCCCGCCCCAGCCGCCGCAGCAGGTCGCCGCGCACGCTCGGCAGCAGGTGGTAGTCCTTCAGCGCCGGCTCGTCCGCGAGCCCGTCGACGATCCGCAGCGCGTCCTCCGGCCCGTACGCCATGGCCACCGCCACCGCCCGGTTCAGCTCCACCACCGGCGACGGCGCCACCCGAGCCAGCGCCCCGTACAGCCGGACGATCTGCGCCCAGTCCGTGTCCTCGGCCCGCCACGCCCGCGCGTGGCAGGCGGCGATCGCCGCCTGCAGCGCGTACGGCCCGGGCCCCGGCGCCCCGGCCGCGACCTGCGACTGCGCCCGCGCCAGCGCCGCGAACCCGCGGCGGATCAGCAACTGGTCCCACCGCCTGCGGTTCTGCTCCAGCAGCAGCACCGGCGCGCCGTCCGGCCCGGTGCGCGCGCCCGCCCGCGACGCCTGGATCTCCAGCAGCGCCGCCAGCCCGTGCACCTCCGGCTCCTTCGGCATCAGCCCGGCCAGCACCCGCGCCAGCCGCAGCGCGTCCTCGCACAGCGCCGGGCGCATCCAGTCGTCGCCGGCGGTCGCCGAGTAGCCCTCGTTGAAGACCAGGTAGATGACCTCCAGCACCGACGCCAGCCGCTCCGCCCGCTCCGGGCCCTGCGGCTGTTCGAACGGCACCTCCGCCTTCGCCAGCGTCCGCTTGGCCCGTACGATGCGCTGCGCCACCGTCGGCTCCGGCACCAGGAACGCGCGCGCGATCTCGTCCGTCGTCAGCCCGCCGAGCAGCCGCAGCGTGAGCGCCACCCGCGCGGGCGTGGACAGCACCGGGTGGCAGGCCGTGAACACCAGCCGCAGCAGGTCGTCCTCGATGTCGTCGTCGAGGACCGCGTCGAGCTGCGCCTCCCCGGCGGGGCGGCGGCTCTCCAGGTCGTGCCCGATCTCCGCCAGCTTGCGCGCGTAGCGCTCCTTGCGGCGTACGAGGTCGATGGCGCGCCGCCGCGCCGTGGCCGTCAGCCACGCGCCGGGGTTGTCCGGCACCCCCGACTCGGGCCACTGCTCCAGGGCGGCGACGAGCGCGTCCTGCGCCAGCTCCTCCGCCACCCCGACGTCGCGCACGATCCGGGCCGTGCCCGCGATGATGCGCGCGGACTCGATCCGCCAGACCGCGGCCACGGCGCTGTCGGTGGCCCGCCGGGCGCGGGCGTCCTGCGAAGCCGTCACAGCCCCACATCAGAACAGCCCGGCCCGGCCGGAGGCAACTCGTTACGGCCCTGACCTGGGCCGTAACGGTCGGCTACGGTTCCATGATCTCCCGCAGCTCCAGCGTGAGGACCCACTCCTCACCGTGCACCCTCAGAAAGCGCCTGGCCCACTCCAGGGCCTCCTCCTTCGAGGTGACCTGGGCGATCAGGTAGCCGCCGACCAGCTCCTTGGACTCGGTGAACGGCCCGTCCACCACGGACAGCCTCCCGCGGTCCGAGGTGACCCGCACGGCCTCCTCCTCGGGCTTCAGCCCGGCGGTGTCGAGCAGCACGCCGGCCTTGGTCATCTCCTCCAGCAGCTTGCCCATCTCGTCCATGATCTCCTGGCTGGGCATCCCGTCCGCGGGGCTGCGCTCCAGGTCCGGCTCGATCAGCATCATGTAGCGCATCGCGCGCCTCCTCGGTCTCGTCGGGGCGGCCGGGCGCCGTCCCTCTGCCCATGCGTCGAACGCCACCCTGCCGGATCGACACCCCCGCGAAGTTTTTTGCGGCGGCGTCAGCGTGGCACGAACGCGACCCGGAACATCCGGGGCCAGCGCTTGCCGGTGAGCAGGAACTCGTCGCCGCCGGGGACGGCGGCGATCCCGTTGAGTTCGAGCGCCCCGGCCCGCCGCTCGGCGCTCCCGAGCAGGCCGGAGGCGTCGATCTCGGCGGTGACGGCGCCGGTCGCGGGGTCGACGCGGACGAGGGTGTCGGTCTGGTAGACGTTGGCGTAGACGCCGCCGTCGGGGGTGCACTCCAGCTCGTTGAGCCGGTCGACGGGTATGTCGTCGCGGGTGACGTCCACGTGGCCGGTGGTCTCGAACGTCCCGGGGTCGCGGAACGTGAGACGGGAGCTGCCGTCGCTCATGACGAGCCGGCCGCCGGCGCCGCCGGCCGTGCCGTCGTGGCACAGGCCCCAGCCCTCGCCGGCGTAGCGCACCCGGCGCAGTTCCCGGAGGGTGCGGGCGTCGCGTTCGATGGCGATGCCGTTCTGCCAGGTGAGCTGCCAGAGCCGGGGGCCGACGAGCGTCAGGCCCTCGCCGAAGAGCGGGGCGGGCAGGTCGCGTTGGACGGTGGGGGCGCCGCCGACGGGGCCGCGGCGCACGGAGGAGCTGCCCGAGAGGCCGGTGCCCTCGTAGAGGTCGTCCCCGCGCAGCTCCAGGCCCTGCGTGAACGCCTCGGGGTCATGCGGCAGGCGCTCCAGCACCCGTACCCGTAGCTCCTGAACGCTCGGATCCGTGCGGGCCGGGCTCGGTCCGCTCCCGCTCCCACCCCCTCCCCCACCGGCTACGCCCCCACTGGCGGGGGTACCCCCACTAGCCGCCGCCTCGGGGTCCCCCGTCGAGCACGCGGCCAGCGCCGCGGCGAGGAGGGCGGAGGCGGTCACGGCGATGCGGCGCATGGGGCCACCTTGGCACAGCATGCGCGCAGCAGGTCGCCGGGGCGGCCGCGGTGTCGTCGGAGGCGGGGCCGGGGTCGGCGGGGTCGCCGTGGTCCGCCGCCGGGGCCCGGGCGGGGGCGGGTACGGACACGCCGGCTAACGCGGAGCAGCCGGCGTGGAGCGGCGTGAGCGCGGCGCCGCCGGACGCGGCGGCACCGGCGGCGATGAGCGCCGCCACCGCGGGCGACGGGCCCGCGGGGGCGGCGTTGTCCGGCGCCGGGACCCGGGTGGCGGGGGTCTCGGGCGCCGGGGTCTGGGTGGCGGGAGGCTCGGTGGCCGGACGGGTGGCCGGGGCGGCCGGGACCCGGGTCGCGGGGCCCCGGCCTTCGGGCCCCCGGCTGTCGCTGTCCCGGCCGCCGGGCTCGCCCCCCGCCTCCGGCGCGCCCTCGTACAGCGCCGCCGCGGCCGCAGCGCCCGCGCCGTACGCCGGAGAAGGCGCGGGTACGGAGGCGGGCGGGGCGCCGGGCTCGGCCGGGGCCGGAGCCGGGGTGACCGGCTCGGGCGGCGCGGCGAGCGGGTCACGGCGGCGAGCGACGTGTTCTGCCTGGGCACGGTGCTG
>NZ_BAAAPF010000059.1:0-25804 GCF_039531005.1 Streptomyces synnematoformans | reverse complement strand
TGCTGCGGGTGGGGCGTGGCGACGTACACCGCGTCGACGGTCCCGTCGTCCAGCAGCTCCTGGTACGAGCTGTGCGCCCGCGGCGCCGCGAACCGCTGGGCGAAGGCACGTGCGGAGGCGGGAGCGCGGCTGCCGACGGCCGCCAAGGCGCCGGTACGCGAGCGCGTCAGCTGGCCCGCGAAGCGCGCGGCGATCCCGCCGGTGCCCAGGACCCCCCAGCCGACGGTGCCGGCGGCGGGGGGAGTCCGGTGCGTGCCGTCCTGCATGGAGCGAACACCTCTCTGTGAAGGGCGGGGCCGGCTTCAGAACTTCATGGCGCCGGCGGCCAGGTTGGAGATGAAGTGGCGCGAGCCGATCAGGAAGACCCCGATCAGCGGGATCACCGACATGAACGCCCCGGCGATCACCATCGACTGATCGAACCCAGGGCGCGTTCGACTACGAAAGACTTTGAGCGGTCCTGTTGAGTTCTGGTGGATGGTAAGGAGGCCGGAGGGCTCCGTCAACACCATGCGCACGATGCCGCGCAGGCCGGCGGGCCGGAGGACCCGGCAATCGTCGAATCCGCCCTCCCTGATGTGCTCGCGGCTGTGGGGGAGGGCAATCAGCCCGTTCCCCTCCATGCACAGGAGTCCTCTATGACGACGCCCATCGCTCCGCAGCCGCAGCCTCCTCCGGGCTACTACGGCAACGGGTGGCCGCCTCTAGGGTGAGCATCGTGAAGGTCGATCGATCGTCCCGGAGGCGCCATGTCCTTGCAGATGAAGTTGGCTGCGATAACGCTCGATTGCCCTGATCCGCTGGCTCTGGCGGCGTTCTATCAGCAAGCCACCGGCCTCGAACCTCACCCGAAATCCGACGCAGACTTCGCCGGCCTCAACCGTGCGGACGGCTTCTTCATCGGCTTCCAACGGGTCGAGGACTACCGCGCTCCCCGCTGGCCCGATCAGAGTGTTCCCCAGCAGCTCCACCTTGACTTCGCAGTGGATGACCTGGACGAGGCCGAGGCCCGGCTGCTGGAACTGGGCGCGGGCAAGGTGGGTCACCAGCCGAATGAGGACAGATGGCGGGTTCTCACGGATCCGGCCGGGCATCCCTTCTGCCTGGTAAGGGGCTGATCGGCCTGCGACCGGCCTCCCAAGGGACCTCCGGTGGTCAGTGGACGGCGTCGCCCGGGCCGCCCAGCGTTCGGGCTCGTCAGCAGCCCATGTGTGCAGGTCGTAGGAGAAGCTCCGGACCGAGATGACGGTGCCGTCGTCCTTGAGACGGATCGTCTCTCGCCATCGTGCGTAGAGGTCCGGGGTGATCCGCAGGCCCTGCTGGGCCGGGTTGAGCTGTTCGCTTCACCCCGAGGACCTGGGTGGTCGCGGCGTTGTCGCTCGTTCCCACGGCTGCCTCTTTCGCGAGTGTCGACAAGGGGCGCTGGTCCTTTGCGGGGAGGCCCAGACGGTTGAAGTGGAAGATGCCGTGTGGGCGGTCACAGCCCGCAGCCTCGTTCCCTGCGGCCCTGGCGGTTGAGGTCTGCGAGCTGCTGGCCGAACCACTCAAAGGTGGCTACCCACTCGGCCAGCGGCGCGAGGCCGGCGTCCCTGATGCTGCGGCTGGTGGCGCTGACGTCGACCGTCATCAACCGGTGGACAGCGGTCCGGTGCCGTTGCGGACTGCGGACCTCCTCGCCGGGGCGTTCGGCCGCGCGATTCGTACCAGTCGAGACCCGCCGCGCGCATCGCAACGCTGAGGAGGAGGACCGCCGGCTCGCGGCGGCCGAGCCGGGGCCGCTCGCTGCCTGCTGGCGGGCCGCCCCGTTGAGCAAGTGAGGGCGAACTCGGCGGCTTGTGGGCGCTGCGGGTCCTTGAGGGCCTGGTACGTCCCTGACGCGGACACCGGAGACCTCGCCGACGGCCGTGACGGGCGGGGTCGACGTGCCCGCCCGGTCACGTCCGTGCCGGATGCGCGAGCGCGTCGACGGCCGCGGCGAACAACCACGGCAGTCGTTGCGCCGCGGGCACCAGCGATGCCCGGGCCGGGGGCGTTCTCGTCGCGCCGAGCAGCGCCCGGGTCAGCCAGCGGTAGCGCCGAGTGATGCGCCACCAGTCCCGTTCGTAGGCCGTCAGGTCGTCGCTGACGACCGCCCGCACCGCCGCCGACGCCTGCGCGAGCGCCAGCGCGATGCCCTCGCCGGTCAGCGCGTCCACGTAGCCGGCCGCGTCGCCGACGAGCAGCACCCGGCCGGCTGTGCGCGCGCTCGCGGACTGGCGGAGCGGGCCCGCCCCGCGCACCGGCCCGGCGGTGCTGACTCCGGCCAGCCGCTCCTGCAACGCGGGGAAGGCGGCCAGGTGGTCGTCGTACGGTCCGCGCGCGGTGGTGAGCACCGCGACGCTCACGAGGTCGTCGGCCACCGGCGTCACGTAGACCTCCGCGTCACGGGCCCAGTGCACCTCGACGTAGTCGCTCCAGGGGGCGAGCCGGTAGTGACGCCGCAGCCCGTGCCTCAGTTGGGCCCGATGCGGCCGGTGCAGGCCCAGGGCCCGGCGGATTGGAGAGTGCAGGCCGTCGGCGGCGGCGAGGTGGCCGGTGCGCGTGCCGTCGACCACCACACCGTCGTCGTCCTGCTCGACACGGCGCACGGTGCGCTGCTCGACCCGCACGCCCGCGGCCAGCGTCGCCTCGCGCAGCGCCGTGTGCAGTGCGGTGCGACGCACCCCGCGGCCCGGGCCCGCCCGGAAGTCGGCGTCGGCCCGGTGCGCTCCGGCGACGTAGCGGATGCCCCTCAGGTCGTGCCCCGGCGGGTGCACGCCGAGCGCCGCCAGGGCGGCGACGGCACCCGGCATCAGCCCCTCGCCGCATGCCTTGTCGACGGTGCCGGCGCGCTGCTCCCAGACGGCGACGTCGAGCCCCGCCCGGGCCGCGTGCAGGGCCGTGGCGAGACCCGCGGGCCCGGCGCCGGCGACGAGCAGGTCCATGCGCCTCCTCAGGCCAGCCGCGCCAGGGCGGCGTCCTCGACGCGCATGCGGGTGGTGAGCAGGAACCCGTTCAGCACGGTGAAGACGACTGCCGTGATCCAGGCCGAGTGCACCAGCGGCAGCGCGAGGCCCTCGACGACGACGGCGACGTAGTTCGGGTGGGACAGCCAGCGGTAGGGGCCGCCGGTCACGCGCGGACTGCCGGGCACGACGATCACCCGGGTGTTCCACTGCCGGCCCAGGGTGGCGATGCACCACCAGCGCAGCGCCTGCGAGGCCGCGACGAGCAGGAGCATGCCCCAGACGAGGACCGGTGCGGTGTCCGGCCGCCGCAGCCACACCTCCACGAGCGCGCCGGCAAGCAGGCCCGTGTGCAGCACCACCATGAACGGGTAGTGGCCTCGTCCGGACTCCACACCGCCCCGCGCGATGCTCCAAGCGGCGTTGCGCTGGGACACGACCAGTTCGGCGACCCGCTCCAGGCCCACGGCCAGGACCAGGGCGGTGAACAGGACCTCGCCGCTCACTGCTCGCCCCCGGGGGCGCGCAGGAGGACGAGTTCAGAGCAGAAGCCGGGGCCCATGGCAAGCATGAGCCCGTGGGATCCGGGCGGGGGCGGGCGGTGGGCGAGCGTGTCCGCCATGACGTGCAGCACCGAGGCGGAGGACAGGTTGCCGATCCGGCGCAGCGACTCCCAGGTCACCCTCAGAGCGTCCCGCTCGACGCCGAGGGCTTCCTGCAGGGCCTCCAGGACCTTGGGGCCGCCGGGGTGTGCGACGTACCAGCCGAGGTCGTCGCCGGTCAGTTTGTAGTCGGCGAGGAAGCCGCGGACGTCCTCGCCGACGTACCGGCGCACCAGGTCGGGGACCGAGGGGTCGAGCACGATCCGGAAGCCGCCGGGGCCGATGTCCCAGCCCATCGCGCGCTCCGATTCGGGGTAGAGACGGCTGCGCGAGGCGAGCACCTCGGGGCGGGCGGGGTCGTCGGACTGCGCCAGCGGGTGTTCGGGGCCGACGGCGACCACCGCCGCGGCACCGTCGCCGAACAGCCCGCTTGCCACGAGGTTGGCGATCGAGGTGTCGTCGCGCTGGAGCGTGAGCGAACACAGCTCGACCGACATCAGCACCGCGACCCCGTCCGGGTTGCCGCGCAGCAGGTCGTGCAGGCGGGCGATGCCGGCCGCGCCGGCGACGCAGCCGAGGCCGACGAGGGGCAGGCGCACCACGTCGGGGCGTAGCCCGATCTCCGCCGCGACGCGGGCTTCGAGCGAGGGGACGGCCAGGCCGGTCACCGTGCACGACACGATGTAGTCGACGTCGGCCGACGTGAGGCCGACGTCCTTGAGCGCTTCGACCACCGCGCGGCTGCCGAGTTCGACGCCGGCCCGGATGAAGACGTCGTTCGAACGGCCGAAGTCGCCGAGACGGGCGTACTCCTCCAGCGGCAGCACGGTGTGCCGGGTCTCGACGCACGTGTTGCGGTGTAACCGCTCGACGACGCGGCGATCGAGCCTGCCCTCGACCAGCGTGGTGGCGAAGGACTCGGTGATCTCCTCCTGCCGGTAGCGGTGCTCGGGCAGGACGCCGCGCACGCTGAGGACGCGAATGGTCATGCTGGCTCCCGGGTCGGGCCGATCAGACGAGTGGGTACGACGGGCGCCCGGCCGAGGCCGAGTGCGACGGTGTGAGTGAGCGGGTGCGACGCCATCAGCCGGCCACGAGCAGTACGACATCGAGCAGGGCGATGGCCAACGCGGCCCGGAAGGGGGTGCGCCCGCGGGCGACCAGCGTGAGCCCCGCGAGGACGGCCACCAGCGCGAGGGCCGGCCCTGCCCACCACGCGGGGGTACCGGCGGGACCGAGCACGGCGAGCAGCGAGGCTGCCGGCAGCAGCACCGCGGCCAAGACGCGCGAGCGCCGTCCGCCGAGACGGTGCGGCAGGCTGCGGACGCCGGTGCGTGCGTCGTCGGCGAGGTCGGGCAGCGCGTTGAGCAGATGCGCCCCGACGCCGAGCGCGGCCCCGGCGCCGGTCATCCACAGCGGTGCCCAGACCGGGGTGGGGCCGGCGAGGGTGACGATCGACGGCAGCGCCCCGAAGCCGCTGACGTACGGTACCCAGGACCACAAGGTCGCCTTGAGCCCGAGGTTGTAGACGTGGCCCGCACCGGTGCCGAGGACGACGTTGACCAGCGCGCTGCGCCAGCCGCAGAGCACGGACAGTACGAGACACGCGAGCGCGGCCGTGACGACGGCACGCACCACCCAGCTGACCGGGAGGGCGCCGGTGACCAGAGGCTTGTCGGTGCGGCCGACGACACGGTCGCGGGACAGATCGCGCAGGTCGTTGCCCCAGCCGATCGTCAGCTGACCGGTGAACACCGCTCCGGTGACGACGGCGGCGTCGAGCGGACGCAGGTCCGCGCGGAGCGCGAGCAGGGCCGTGATGGCGGTGACCGCCAGGGCGGGCCCGCCGTGGGCTGCGGCGAGCAGCGCGAGCACGGGCGACGGTCCGGGGCGTGCCTGAGCGGAATCGGTGGTCACGGCAGTCGCCGCACCGCGACCGGAGCCCGGCGGGCGGCGTCGCCGGGCGCGCCAGGCCCGGTACGCGGGTGCCACACGGGCGCCCCGCCGGACGCGGCCTCCCTCATGCCCCCGACCAGCCCGGCCAGCACGACCGCGTGGCTCGCGGCCACCGCCGGAAGCGCGACGCCCGTACCAGCAGGCCGGTGGCGAACTGCTGCGGGCCCGCATGCCGGGCAGCCGAATTGACGGCGCAAACCGCTGCGGAGGACACGTGCACCAGCTTGACACCGAGCAGGTCTGCGACCTCCGCGGTCATGGGCGTGTCGGTGTGGGAGACCTCCCGCCGGTCGAGGAGGCGTTCGGCTGCGACCAGCTGTGGGGCGCCGGTCCCGGCGTGGGAGGCGGAGCCCTCGGGCAGCTGCCGGGCCGGACCTGCGAGGTTGTGCGTGCCCCGGGCACGCAGACGCCGCACGACGATGGAACCGATGTTCCCGGTCGCCCCGGAAATCACGATGCGCATGCAGATCGGATGCCCCGTCGCTCCTCCGCTCACACGAGGCGCTCCGGTCTCCGCCGGACCGGCCCCCCGACCGGTGTCCCGCGCACCGTACGTGTCACCGGCGGCAGGCGCACCGCCAGCGCCACGGTGCCGAGCAGCGGCACCAGCACGGCGAGCGTCCACGCCAGCCCGGCCAACTGCGCGATCCACCCGATCAGCGCCGGCCCCAGCAGGATGCCGGCGTAGGTGAACGTCGTGAACCGGGACATCGCCGCCGCGGCGTCGCCGCCCGCCCCCGCCAGGCGCCCGACCGCGCTGAACGCCATGGGGATCAGCACCGAACTGCCCAGGCCGAGCACCGCGAAGCCGGCCACCGCCGGCCGCGGGTCGGGGCTGAGGACCGCCAGCGCCAGGCCGACCGTGCCGACCAGGCCGCCGATGCGGAACAGCACCGCGTCCCCGTAGGCCGACCTGAGCCGGTCGCCGACGACGCGGCCGGCCGCCTGGCAGCCGGTGAACGCCACCACCCCGGTGGACGCCAGCGCCAGAGGTGCGCGGCGGTCGACAGCCCCAGGCGGATCACGGCCGCGCCGATCAGCGACGCCACGATGGCGCTCACGCTCCACGCCGCGTGGCAGCCGCTGAGGATGGGCCGCCCAAGACGCCGTTCCACGGTGACCGCCCGCGCGTTCATCGCGACGTCGATCGTGCCGTGGACCGCGGCCCACTCAGACGACGCACGGCACACAACGGCGAGGACGGGGGCCGTCGAAAAAGTGGGGGAAAATCTCGTCCGCGGGCGTCCTCCGCGGACCGCGGCGTTCGTCGTCCTGTCAGGTGGCCCCCGGGCCGCCGCCCTCCGCCGAGGACGAACCGAGGAGAGTGAGAGTCATGAAGTACATGCTGCTGGTACGCGTCGACCCCGAGGCGCGGCCCACCCCCGAGGAGGCCGACCCCGCCGCCTGGCACGCGGAGGGCGCCCGCACCGGGGCGTGGCTGGAGGGCCACCGCCTGCGGGAGCCCGCCGACGCGACGACGGTGCGCCTCCGTGACGGGAAGGTGCTGATCGCGGACGGCCCGTTCGCGGAGTTCAAGGAGCACATCGCCGGCTTCGACATCGTCGAGGCCGCCAGCCTCGACGCCGCCGCGGACTACGCCTCCCGGCACCCCATGGCCCGCTTCGGCGCCATCGAGGTGCGCGAGGTCTGGGAGGACTTCGACGAGCCGGGGGAGGCCCCTGCCACCGACCTGACCTCGCACACGCCCACCGGCCGCCCCTACCTGATGATGATGGTCTCGGTGCCGGACGCCCCCGCCGTCCCGCCCGGCTCCGACGTCCCGCCGACGGCGTGGAACGAGGAGATGGAACGGCGCGGCGTGACCCGCGGCGCCCACCGGCTGCGCCCGGCCGACGAGGCGACCGCCGCCAGCGCCCGGGTCCGCGGCGGCCGGCCGCTGCTCACCCACGGCCCGTATGCCGAGATCACCGAGCAGGTCGGCGGCTACGACCTCATCGTCGCCGCCGACCTCGACGAGGCCATCGAGATCGCCGCCAAGCACCCCTCGGCGTGGCGCGGTGCCGTCGAGATCCGCCCCCTGTGGCAGCCGGAGCCGGAGCCGCGGCCGTGACCGTGCCCTCCGGCCCCTCGTCGGCGCGGGGGGCCTTGCGGGCGGCGTTCACCGACGAGTGGGGCCGCGTCGTCGCCGCGCTCATCCGGCTCACCGGCGACTGGGCCCTGGCCGAGGACTGCGCGCAGGACGCCTTCGCCGCCGCCGCCAAGCGGTGGCCGCGCGACGGCGTCCCGCGCCGCCCCGGCGCCTGGCTGACCACCACGGCCCGCAACCGCGCCCTGGACGGCATCCGCCGCTCCACCACCGAGGCACGCAAGCTGCGGGAGGCCGCCGTGCTTCTGGCATCCGAGGGGCCGGAGGGGGCGGAGGGGCCGCAGGGGGCGGCCGGCGGCGAGCCGGGCGAGGGCGACGCCGAAGACGCCATCCCCGACGACCGGCTGCGCCTGATCTTCACCTGCTGCCATCCCGCGCTGCCGATGGAGGCTCGCGTCGCCCTGACGCTGCGCACCCTGTGCGGCCTGACCGTCGCCGAGATCGCCCGCGCCTTCGGCACCACCGAGCCCGCCATGGCCAAGCGGCTGGTCCGGGCCCGCGGCAAGATCAGCCACGCCGGCATCCCGTACCGGGTGCCCTCCGCCGAGCTGCTGCCCGAACGACTCGACGGCGTGCTCGCCGTGCTGTACCTGCTGTTCACCGAGGGGTACGCGGCCACGTCCGGCCCCAACCTGGTACGCGAGTCGCTCTCCGGCGAGGCGATCCGGCTGACCCGCACCCTTGACCGGCTGCTGCCGGGCCAGCCGGAGGTCCTCGGTCTGCTGGCGCTCCAACTGCTCCACGACGCCCGCCGCCCCGGCCGCGTCAGCGCCGACGGGCGGCTGGTGCCGCTGGAGGAGCAGGACCGCTCAACGTGGGACCGCGCCCTCATCGCCGAGGGCGCCGGCGTCCTGGCCGAGGCGCTGCGCACGGGGGAGCCCCCGGGCCCGTACGTCCTCCAGGCCCAGATCACCGCCCACCACTCCACGGCGCCGACGGCGGCGGCCACCGACTGGCCGGCCATCGCCGCGTGCTACGAGCGGCTGGCGGCCCTGACCGACTCGCCGTACGTCGGCCTCGGCCGCGTCGTCGCCGTCGCCATGTCCGCCGGCCCGGACCGGGGCCTGGCCCTCCTCGGCGACCTCCGCCTGCCCGAACGCCTCCCCGGCAACCACTACGTCCCCGCCACCGAAGCCGACCTCCACCGCCGCGCCGGCCGCCAGCGCGAGGCCGCCGAGGCGTACCGCGCGGCGCTCGCGCTGGTCACCAACGAGGCGGAGCGGGACTACCTGCGGGACCGGCTGGCGCACGTGGAGTAAGACGGCGACAGCCGGCCGGCCCCGCCCGGTCCCCGGGAGGCGTAGGAGTCCGGGGGCGGCGGTGCCGACGGGCAGGGGTGGGGAATGCACCCGGCCGGTCCGTCGACCCGACCGTGTGCTTCAAGGGAAGGGCCTGGTCAGCGGGTGGTTGGTGACGCCCCGCGGGCATGGCCCTCCGGTGCGGACGGGGTGCCGAGAAGCCGGGTCAGGGCTCCCTGGCGCTGTGTCAGTTCGTTCCAGGTGCCCTGCTCGGCGAGGCGGCCGTCCTCCAGTACGGCGATGCGGTCGGCGCGGCGGATGGTGGCCGGGCGGTGGGCGATGACGATGGTGGTGCGGTCGGCCGAGGCGGAGGCCAGGGCGGCGGCGAGTTCGGCGTCGCCCGCGGTGTCGACGTGGGCGGTGGCCTCGTCGAGGACGAGGATCCCGGGGTCGGTGAGCAGGGCGCGGGCGAGCGCGACGCGGGCGCGCTGGCCGCCGGAGAGGGTGGCGCCGCGTTCGCCGACGGTGCTGTCGAGGCCGTCGGGCAGGGTGGCGGCGATGCGGTCGACGCCGCTGTGGCGCAGCGCCCGTTCCAGCTTCTCCTCGCCGGCGCCGGGGGCGGCGAGGAGGAGGTTGTCGCGGAGAGAGCCGTGGAACAGCGCGTCGTCCTGGCCGACCAGGGCGACGGCGGCGCGCAGTCGCCCGTCCGGCAGGTCGCGTACGTCGACGGGGTCGCCGCCGGTGGGCAGGAGTTCGACGGTGCCGGAGCGCGGGTCCCAGAACCGGGCCAGCAGGTGCGCCAGGCTGGTCTTGCCCGCGCCGGAGGCGCCGACCAGGGCGAGCGTGCAACCGGCCGGGACGGTCAGGTCCACGCCGCGCAGGACGGGTTCGGCGCCGTAGTCGAAGTGGACGTTCCGCAGGCGCACGCCGAGGGGCCCCGGGGGCAGCGGCCGGGGGTGTGCGGGCGGCGGGGCGCCGGCTGCGGCGCTGGTGGCGGCGTGGACGCGGGCCGCCGCGGCGCGCAGGGTGCCGGCCTCGCGCAGCGCGTCGGCGCCGGCGGCGGCGGGGGGGAGTACGGACAGGGCGAGGGCCAGGGGGGGCCGCGTCCAGGCGGGGGGGGGCCGGGGGGGGGGGGGGGGGGGCCCGCCGGCCGCGCCGCCGGGTCCGGGGTCCGGAGGCTGGGGCTGCCGGTGGGGAGCGGGCGCCGGTACGGAGGGCGCGGGCGCTGTCTGTACGGACTGCCGCAGCACGGCGCCGCCGCCCGCGAACCCGCCACCGCCCCCGGCGCGCCCCGGCCCGCCTCCGCCGCCGCTGGAGGAGGACATCCCCGACGAGGACGACCCCGACCTCGACGACACCGCCCTGTCCGGCCACGACCTCATCGTCCGTGAGCTGGGCGCCACCGTCATAGAGGAGATCCCCCACGACTAGAGCGGGCCGCCTACTGCGGAAGGATGACGACGGCGGGAGGAGCGGCGACTCCCCCCGGGGCAACCACACCGGTGCGCGTCCTCCCTGCGATGGACGGCAGCGCGGCGGCTGAGAACATAGGCTCGCCTGTACCGGCAACGACCGACAGCCGGCGACCGGCAAGCGACGACCGGCGACCCGTACGACGTAGCGACCGAGAACTGCAGTAGCGCGACAAGGAGCGAGCGACGTGATGCCTGGTGGTGGCCAGCCCGACATGCAGCAGTTGCTGCAGCAGGCCCAGAAGATGCAGCAGGAGCTCGCCTCCGTCCAGCAGGAGCTGGCCGAGACCCCGGTCGAGGGGAGCGCGGGCGGCGGGCTCGTGAAGGTCACGGTGACCGGCTCCGGCGAGCTGACCGGTCTGGTGATCGATCCGCGGGCCGCGGATCCCGAGGACACCGAGACGCTGGCCGACCTCATCGTGGCCGCCGTGCGGGACGCGAACAGCGCCGCGCAGCAGCTGCAGCAGGAGCGGCTCGGCCCGCTCGCGCAGGGCCTCGGCGGGATGCCGGGGCTCCCCTTCTGACCCGCGGGGCCGGAAAGGGCCGGAGGGCTGTGCGGACGCCGCCGCCGGGGCCGTTTCCGGCCGTCCGGAACTGCCGGGTTCCGGAACCGAACGCCGCCCCCGAAGCGGGTCGAACCCGGCGGTAGCGGCTAGCTTGGTGCAGGAGAGCGGACACGAGAGAGGCTTTGCGTGTACGAAGGCGTGGTCCAGGAGCTGATCGACGAATTGGGCAGGCTGCCCGGCGTCGGTCCCAAGAGTGCGCAGCGCATCGCCTTCCACATCCTGCAGGCCGAGCCCGCCGACGTCCGCCGGCTGGCGCACGCGCTGACCGAGGTGAAGGAGAAGGTCCGCTTCTGCGCGGTCTGCGGGAACGTCGCGCAGGAGGAGCAGTGCCGCATCTGCGCCGACCCGCGCCGGGACCCCGCCGTCCTGTGCGTCGTCGAGGAGCCCAAGGACGTCGTGGCCATCGAGCGGACCCGTGAGTTCCGCGGGCGGTACCACGTGCTCGGCGGCGCGATCAGCCCCATCGAGGGCGTCGGCCCCGACGACCTGCGGATACGGGAGCTGCTCGCCCGGCTCGCGGACGGCACCGTCACGGAGCTGATCCTCGCCACCGACCCCAACCTGGAGGGCGAGGCCACGGCCACGTACCTGGCCCGCATGGTCAAGGCCATGGGGCTGAAGGTGACCCGGCTGGCCAGCGGCCTGCCGGTCGGAGGGGATCTCGAGTACGCGGACGAGGTCACACTCGGGCGCGCTTTCGAGGGGCGGCGACTGCTCGATGTCTGAAACGGAACCACGTGCCCGCCGGCTGGATCCCGGCGCAGCGCCCAGCAGCCCGGCAGGCCGCCGCCCGCGGCCGGACGGTGCGCGGGGCGCCGACACAGGAGGTCTGCTCGATGTCTGACGCCACCCTGCACCAGACCACTTCGGACCCGGACAGCTTCGCGGTCCAGATCGCCGACTCGATCGAGAGCTTCATCGTCGCGGTCACCGAGGTCGCGAAGGGCGACGAGCCGAACAGCGCCGTGCCCTTCCTGCTGCTGGAGCTGTCGCAACTGCTGCTGGCCGGCGGCCGTCTCGGCGCGCACGAGGACTTCGTGCCGGACGAGCGGTACGAGCCGGACACCGGCCCCGAGCCGGACGTCGACGAGCTGCGCGAACGGTTCGCCGAGCTGCTGGACCCGGTCGACGTGTACTCCGAGGTCTTCGACCCGTACGTGCCGCGCAGCACGCCCGTCGCCAGCCGGATCTCCGACGACCTGGCCGACGTGATCACCGACCTGCGGCACGGCCTGGCGCACTACGCCGCGGGGCGGGTCAACGAGGCGCTGTGGTGGTGGCAGTTCTCGTACCTGTCCAACTGGGGGCCCACCGCGAGCGCCTGCCTGCGCGCCCTGCAGTCGCTGGTGGCGCACGTGCGGCTGGACACGCCCCTGGGGGAGCTGGACGGGCTCGACACCGACAGCGACGCGGCGCTGGACGACGGCCGGCTGGAGGAGGAGGCGGGCCGCGTGATGGCGGCGGAGATCGCGGAGCCGCTGGGGCTGCGGCGCAGCTGACCCCGGGCGGGGCGAGGGGCCGCCGCCCGGCACCGCGAGCGCGGTGCGTACGGGTGTGCGGGACGTACACCGCGCGTACGTCCGCGGTTCCGCGGCCCGTACCGTACGGCCGGACTTCCTGCCCGGCGGATGTGAGCTGCCTTACGTTTCCGTGTGCCTCCCGCGGTCCCGGGCAGGTTCGACACCGAGCCGGCGCGCACAAGCGGAATCGCCGGCTCGGTAGACTGAGCCGACCGAAACACCATTGCGAGGAGCGCACGTGGGCCTTGTCGTGCAGAAGTACGGCGGCTCTTCCGTCGCCGACGCCGAAGGCATCAAGCGCGTCGCCAAGCGGATCGTCGAGACCAAGAAGGCCGGCCACCAGGTCGTCGTCGTGGTGTCCGCGATGGGCGACACGACGGACGAGCTGATCGATCTCGCCGAGCAGGTCTCTCCGATCCCGACCGGCCGCGAACTGGACATGCTGCTCACCTCGGGCGAGCGGATCTCCATGGCGCTGCTGGCGATGGCGATCAAGAAGCTGGGGCACGAGGCGCTGTCGTTCACCGGCAGCCAGGCGGGGGTGATCACCGACGCCGTGCACAACAAGGCGCGGATCATCGACGTCACGCCCGGCCGGATCCAGGAGGCGGTGGACAAGGGCGCCATCGCGATCGTCGCCGGCTTCCAGGGTGTCTCGCAGGACAGCAAGGACATCACGACGCTCGGCCGCGGCGGCTCGGACACCACGGCGGTGGCGCTGGCGGTGGCGCTGGAGGCGGAGGTCTGCGAGATCTACACCGACGTGGACGGCGTGTTCACCGCCGACCCGCGGGTGGTGAAGAAGGCCCGTAAGATCGACCGGATCCCGTACGAGGACATGCTCGAACTGGCCACCAGCGGTTCGAAGGTCCTCCTGCACCGCTGCGTCGAATACGCCCGCCGGTACAACATGCCCATTCACGTCCGCTCCTCGTTCTCGGGGCATTCGGGCACCTGGGTAGGCAATATCTCCGAGGGAGCAGAAGGCATGGAGCACGCGATCATCTCCGGAGTCGCGCACGACGTCTCCGAGGCGAAGATCACGGTGGTCGGCGTCCCGGACAAGCCGGGCGAGGCCGCCGCCATCTTCCGGGCGATTGCGGACGCCGAGATCAACATCGACATGGTGGTGCAGAACGTCTCGGCCGCCGCCACCGGCCTGACCGACATCTCCTTCACCCTCCCCAAGACCGACGGCCACCGCGCGATGGAGCTGCTGACCAAGGCGCAGCCGTCGATCGGCTTCGAGTCGCTGCGCTACGACGACCAGGTCGGCAAGATCTCCCTCGTCGGCGCCGGCATGCGCTCGCACCCGGGCGTCACGGCCACGTTCTTCGAGGCGCTGTCCGACTCCGGCGTCAACATCGAGCTGATCTCCACCTCCGAGATCCGCATCTCGGTCGTCACCCGCGAGGACGTCGTCAAGGACGCCGTAGGCGCCGTGCACACGGCGTTCGGTCTCGACAGCGACAGCGACGAGGCGGTCGTCTACGGCGGTACGGGCCGCTGATCCGCCGTACTGCCCAGTTGTGACCGATCCGTTGGTCCGTACCGCTTGCGTAGCACGCCTCTGTCATCCGACGATTTCGGTTCGCGTCGTCTGCAACCGCGGCGACGCCGCGAAACGTCTCTGCCCCTGCCCGCGATGGCCGGCTGGCCGGGTAGCGAGGGAGTGGGCATGGCAGTGCGTGCGGCGACACGACCGGTGCCGCAGCCGCGCGCGTACAACCCTGACGGGGGCCGGTGTGTCAAACAGGCGTGGCAGAGGCACTCAGCATTGCGACCCTCCCGGCCGGCCCCGCGCTGCGCCCCGGCACGTCCGCGGCGCCCAGGGGCCTGCCGGTGATCGCGCCGTGGTCCGCGCGGCCTGCCGCGACGAACCCCGTGGCGGACGCTGACGGCGCCATGACGGAGGGCACCAGCGTCGACCACCTGACCGAGACGTACCAGACCCACTACCGGTCGCTGCTCGGGCTCGCCGCGCTGCTGCTCGACGACCTCGCCTCCTGTGAAGATGTGGTGCAGGAAGCCTTCATTCGCGTGCACTCGGCCCGCAAGCGGGTCAAAGATCCGGACAAGACCCTCGCCTACCTGCGGCAGACGGTCGTCAATCTGTCACGTTCCGCGCTCCGCCGGCGTATCACCGGGCTGAAGCTGCTCTCCAAGCCCATGCCCGACATGGCGAGCGCGGAAGAGGGTGCGTACGAACAGCTGGAGCGCGACCAATTGATCAAGGCGATGCGCGGGCTGCAGCGTCGGCAGCGCGAGGTCCTCGTGCTGCGTTACTTCGCGGACATGACCGAGGCCCAGGTGGCCGAGGCGCTCGGCATCTCGCTCGGCTCCGTCAAGGCGTACGGCTCCCGGGGCATCGCCGCACTGCGAACAGCCATGGGAGCGCCGGCATGAGCGAGCGTTTCTACGGCTCGGGGCCCCCGTGGGAGCGGGACTCCGAGGGGTCCGGCGGGTCGGGGTCCGCGGCGCGCGGCGCGGTGGACGTGGCGGACACGGCCGAGTTGCCGGCGGGCTCCGACGAGGTGACGGCGGCCGGGGCCGGCGAGGCGGCGGCGGGATCAGAGGCGCCGGGGGCCTCCTCGGGTACGGGCTCCGGGGCGGACTCGGGGATGGACTCAGGGATGGACTCGGGGGCGGGTTCCGGCCCGGGCTCCGGCGAGCCGGCGCCGGATGCTGCCGCGGGTGCGGACGCTGCTGCCGGAGCGGATGGTTCTGAGGGTGCGCCCGACGCTGACGGCCCGGACGGTGCCGCCGAGCCGGCGGACGGTGCGGGCGGCTCGGCCGGTTCCGGCGGTGCGGGTGGTTCCGGCGGGGACGGCGTCTCGCGCCGGCCCGGTGGCGACGGCGACGGCGGTGACGACGCGGACGGCGAGGACGAGCTGCGCCTGCTGCTGCACTCCGCGGTCGCCGGCCTGGAGCCGGCCCCCGGCACGCTGGAGTACCTGCAGCGGGCCGTGCCCGCGCGACGTGCCCGCCGCCGCCAGCTGGTGGCGGTCGCGGCGGCCGCGGTGGTCGCGCTCGCGGTCTCGGTGCCGGCGCTGATGACCGCCACCGGCTCGGCGGGGGAGGAGAGCCCGCGCCGGGACATCGCCAACAGCCGGTTGCCCGGCGGCGGCCAGGGCGGCGGCGGCGAAGTGGAGGGCAACGACTCCGACGCCACCGCGGGCAGCCGGGAACCGACCGCCAAGGAGGAGCGGACCCAGAGCCCGGGCCACGGCGGCAAGAGCGTCGCCCCGACCGGCGGCTCCGATGCCGCGGACGAGGCGGAACCGTGTGCGTCGGCGCAGATCAGCCAGCCGGTCGCGGCGAGCGGTTCGCCCGACGAGGCCGGCCGGGTCACCGGTTCCTTCACCGTCACCAACGTCTCCGCCTCCTCCTGCGTGGTCGAGTCGTCCGGCGGCGTACGGGTGGGCGGTACGTTCGGCGCGGCGAGCGCGAGCGCGGTCGAGACCCGTACGCACACCGCGGGCGACGCCGCGACGGATCTGCTGCCGCCGCCGGAGCCGGCGGCCGAGGCGCTGGTGCTGGCGCCCAGCGAGTCGTACGTGGTGGAGTTCGCCTGGGTGCCGGAGACCGGCGGCGACGGCGGCTGCACCAGCTCCACCACCTCGCCGAGCCCCGACCCCAGCGGCGACACGCAGTCGACGCCGCAGACCGAGACGCAGACCGCGCCGGACCAGGAGGCCGACGGCGGCGGTGGCGGCGACGCCGGCGGCACCGGCGGCACCGGCGGCACCGGCGAACCGGGCGACGGCGACGGCTCGACCGACGGCTCCGTGACCCTGACCCACGCGCCGGAGGCCGACTCCTCCGCCGTGGCCGAAGTCACGGTGAAGAACGCCTGCGCGGGCACCGTCTACTACACGGAACCGCTCCCGGGCGCCTGACCGGCCGCCCCGGCGCGGGGGACCGCGCGCCGGCCCGGCCCCTCGGCGGGAGGCCGGCGGGGGAGGCCGTACCGTGGAGGCGTGTACCGGTTCCTGCTGACGCCCCGGTGGTGGGTCGTCAACGTCCTCGCCGCACTCGCCATCCTGGTGTGCCTCGTGATGGGCAGCTGGCAGCTGAGCCGTTTCGAGACGCGGGTGGACACCCACCAGGAGCAGCAGGAGAAGCAGGACGGGCAGGACCGGGCCGGCGACGCCGCCGCCGGCCGCCCCATGGGCGAGCTGCTGCCGGTGACCCAGGAGACGACCGGCGACCCGGCGACGGTCACCGGGCGCTACGGCCCCCAACTGCTCGTCCCCGACCGCGACCTCGACGGCGAGACCGGCTTCTACGTGCTGACCCTCCTGCGTACCGACGACCCGGTGGGGGTCGACGACGCCGCCGGAGCCCGTACCTCCGTTCCCGTGCTGCGCGGCTGGCTGCCCGGTGAGGCCGACCCGGCGAAGGCCCCCGAGCCGCCCGCCGGCGAGGTCACCGTCACCGGCGCGCTGCAGGCGTCCGAGCACCGGGCCTCCCCCGGCGTGCACACCGGGGGCGGGCTGCCGCGCGGCCAGGTCGGCATGATCAGCGCCGCGACGCTGGTCAACGTCGTCGACGACCAGGTCTCCCCGGCCTGGCTCACCCTCCTCACGGCCGACGCCGGGATGCGGCCCGTCCCCGCCGAGGTGCCGGAGGGCAGCGGGCTCGACCTCAAGGCGTTCCAGAACCTCGGCTACACGGCCCAGTGGTTCGTCTTCGCCGGCTTCGTGACCTTCATGTGGTACCGGCTCTTCCGCCGCGAGGCGGAGGCCGCGCGCGACGCGGCCCTGGGCCTCACCTCCCCCGCTCCCGCGGAGCGCCCCGATCGTCCGGATCTGGCCGCGGAGCCGGGTCCGGGTTCGGAGCCGGACCGGCGTCCGGCCGCGGAGCCGCCGGCTCAGGAAGAAGCAGATGACGGCGGACGAAGTCCAGCTCCAGCCTCAACTGCCTGATCCGCTCCTCCACGACCAGCGAGCCGTGCCCCGCGTCGTAGCGGTAGACCTCGTGCGGATGGCCGCGCTCCGTCAGCCGCGCGATGTAGTTCTCCACCTGCCGGATCGGGCACCGCGGGTCGTTGACCCCCGCGGAGACGAACACGGGTGCCCGCACCTCGTCCACGTACGTCAGCGGGGACGACGCTGCGTAGCGCTCCGGGACGTCCTCCGGCGAGCCGCCCATCAGCGTGCGGTCCATCGCCTTCAGGGCCTCCATCTCGTCCTCGTACGCCGCGACGTAGTCCGCGAGGGGCACCGCGGCCAGGCCCAGCGCCCAGCTGTCCGGCTGCGTGCCGAGGGCGAGGAGCGTCAGATACCCGCCCCAGGAGCCGCCGCCGATCACCAGCCGCTCCGGGTCCGCGAGCCCGGAGGTGACCGCCCACTCGCGCACCGCCGCGATGTCCTCCAGCTCGATGAGCCCGACCCGGTGCTTGAGCGCGTCGGTCCACTCCCGGCCGTAGCCCGTGGAGCCGCGGTAGTTGACCCGGACGACGGCGAAGCCGTGGTCGACCCAGGCCGCCGGGCCGGCCGCGAAGGCGTCGCTGTCCTGCCACGTCGGCCCGCCGTGCACGTCGAACAGGCAGGGGAACGGGCCCTCGCCCGCCGGCCGCTGCACCAGCGCGTGGATCCGCCCGCCGGGCCCGTCGACCCAGGCGTCCGTCACGGGGACCGAGCGCGGCGCCGCTGGCCCCGGCGGCTGCAGTACCACGGCCCCGTCGGCGGACCGCACCTGCGGCGGCTCCGCGCCCGACGACCAGTGGAACTCCACCGTGCCGTCCGGCCGCGCCGTCGCCCCCGAGATCGTCCCCGGCGGGGTCTCCACCCGGGTCAGCGTGCCGGAGCCGGCCCCCTCCAGCCCGTACCGCCACAGCTCGCTGCGCGCCTGGTACGTGTGCAGCACGAGCAGCGCGCTGCCGTCCGGATACCATTCCGCCGAGACGTCCCCCGGCAGGTCCAGCTCCGGCTCCCGGGTCTGCCCGGTGACCGGGTCCCAGATCATCGGCTCCCACCGGCCGCGCCGCTGGTGCCCGACGAGCAGCCGCGTGTCGCCCGCCACCGGCGCGAAGCCCAGCACCTCCAGACCCAGCTCCTTCCGGCCGCCCTTCGTGTCGTCCAACTCGGCGACCACCGCCTCCCCGGCGGGGGCGCCGCCGACCCGCAGCACGCGCAGGGCGGCGTGCATCGCGTCGCCGTGCTCGGTGTGCTCGACGGCGAGCAGCGTGCCGTCGTGCGAGAGGCCGCCGACGGCGGCGGACTCCCGGTGCCGGTAGATCTCGCTGGACTCGCCGCCGGGCCGGACGAGGTGGATCGTCGTGCCCGTCTCCTCCGTGGACCGGCCGACGACCGCCGTGCCGTCCCGCCCGAGCGCGAGGCCCGCCGAGTACGCCGGGGGGAGGCCGGGCGTCGCGGCCCGGTCCTGCCCCGGGGCGGCGCCGGCGAACGGCTGCCGCCGCCACACCCCGAATTCGTCCCCGTCCGTGTCGCAGAACCACCACACCCACGCGCCGTCGGGCGTCAGCGCGCCGTCCGTCGTGCCGTTCGGCCGGTCGGTGACCTGGCGGACGCCGCCCGTGCGCCGGTCCCAGGCGTACAGCTCGAACGTGCCCGTCACGTTCGACACGTACAACGCGCGGTCCGGCGCGTCCTCCGCCCACCCGGGCAGGCTGATCCGCGGTGCCCGGAACCGCTGCTCCCACACCGGCGCGGCGCCCGCCGGGGCGCGGCCACCGCCGTCCCCGTAATCCCCGCTGTCTCCCCCGTCGCCTCCGTAGTCCACGCCGTCTCCGTGACCTGCGCCGCCGCTCGCGCCGCCGCCGGTCCGTCCCGCCTTGCCCCCGTCGATCTCGCTCATGCCGACATTCTGCGGCCTCGCCGGAGCCGGGCGGAGTCCGCAGCGCCAATCTGTGGATAACTGCACAGTTGTGGATAAACCCCCGACCCGCGCCCTCACCGCCCGGCCTACGGCCGCACGCCCGACACCGCGTACTCGAAGAGGGCCTTGTTGCTGTTCCGCTTCCGGATGACCTCCACCTCGACCCCCGCGAAGCCCGCCTCGCGGAGTAACGCCGCGTACCACTCCTGCGCCGGCACCTGGTTCCCGTAGAAGGTGGAGTTGCCGATCACGTAGACTGCCCGGCCGCCGCCGCGCACGTTCTTGTACGCGGCCCGGAAGTGCATCCACATGTCGTGCACGTACTTGCCCACGTAGTTGGCCAGCAGCGGCCCGTTCCGCCCGCCGTCCGCGCGGATCGCCGCCTGGGCCCGCGCCAGCTCGCCCGCGACCGGCTCCGGCACCCCCGCGGCCGCCGGCCCCGGCGGGCGCCAGGCCCGTACGCGCGACGTGGCCGCGCCCCAGGTGCCGCCGATCGCCTGCCAGTCCAGCCGGCCCGCGTCCTCCGCCCGCCGCAGGTGCCGCATCCAGTACATGTACGGGCGCAGCTCGCGGATGTACGACATGCGGTTCACGTACGGCGGCGAGGTCAGCAGCAGGTCGCAGGGGGTGAGCCGGCCGGCGGCGGGCAGCATGTCGCGCGAGTCGCCGTAGAGCACGCGGGCCGTGCCGGGCAGCGGGGTCGCGGCGCTCGCGAGCGTGGTGCCGGCCTCGCGCCGGAAGGCCTCCAGCACGGCGCGGGCGGCGTCGGGGTCGAGCGGCTGCGCTTCCCCGCCCGTCCCGCCCGCCGTGGCTTCCGTGCCCGCCTCCGGCTCCTCCTTGAAAGACATGCTCTGGTGGTTGAACGCCGCGTTGCTCGACGCGATCAGCGTCCGGCAGAACGCCACGTCCAGCAGGTCCCGCCCGCCCGGCGGCAGCCCGCCGGCCGTGACGTCCAGCGCCCGGCGCACCGCCTTCAGCGCGTCCAGCGCGCTCCGCGCCCACCACCGGCCGATGTTGTGCAGCTCGGGCTGCCACAGCGCGCCGGCCTCCGGCAGCAGTTCCCCGGCGCGGTGCAGCAGCGGCGCGAGCGCCCGCCGGGTCTCGTGCAGGTGCTCCGGCGCGTACGCGGCCGTCTTCGTCTTCCCCAGCCAGATCAGGAACGGGTTCACGTCCAGCGACTGCCCCGTCAGCCCGTGCTCGGCGGCGGCGAGCGGGGTGGTGCCGGTGCCGGAGAACGGGTCGGTGACGACGGATCCGGGCGGCATCTCGGCGGCGTAGCGGCGCACCAGGCTCACGGAGTAGGCGGGGGTCAGCCGGAGCCAGCCGTGGCGGCCGGCACCGGCGTTGGCGCGGTAGGTGAGGTGCGCGTTCTGACGTGTGTCCGACCGCATGCTCTCGCTCCCGCCGATGAAGGGTGGGTGGGTAGCGTGGATCGTAGTGTGCGCCGACCGGCTGTCCGGCGCGAACGGGCAAGTCCCGCCGTACGGAACGAAGGGCGCCTCACCGTACGACCCGCGCGCACGGGTACGCGGCGGCCGCCCCCTCGCCGTAAGCGAGAGGACGGCCGGTCGTCTTCTGACGGGGTTTCCCGTGCAGCCTCCGGCGCGCTTTCGGAGGTCAGCCGCGCGCCGTCGCCTCCGCGTACCGCGCCGAGACGTCGTCCCAGTTCACCAGGTCCCAGAGCTTCTGGACGTAGTCGGGGCGGACGTTCTTGTACTGCAGGTAGTACGCGTGCTCCCAGGCGTCGAAGACCAGCAGCGGCGTGCTGCCCTGACCGACGTTGCCGTGGTGATCGTAGACCTGTTCGACGATCAGCCGCTTGCCCAGGGGCTCCCACGCGAGCACGCCCCAGCCCGACCCCTGCACCGAGGCGGTCGCCGCGCTCAGCTGCTTCCGGAACGCCTCGAAGCCGCCCAGGTGCTCGTCGATCGCGTCGGCGAGGGCGCCGTCGGGGCGGTCGCCGCCGTCCGGGGAGAGGTTCTCCCAGAAGATCGTGTGCAGCACGTGCCCGGAGAGGTTGAAGGCGTAGGTCTTCTCCAGCCCGACCAGGCTGCCGAACTGCTCCTTGTCGCGCGCCTCGGCGAGCTGCTCCAGCGTGTCGTTGGCCCCCTTGACGTAGGCCGCGTGGTGCTTGGCGTGGTGCAGTTCGAGGATCTGCCCGGTGATGGCGGGCTCCAGCGCGGCGTAGTCGTAGGGCAGATCCGGTAGCGCGTACGTGCTCATGAGGCGCTGCTCCTTTCGTAGGACGTCCGTCCCGGATCAGCCTACGCGCTTATTGCGAAGTACTTGCAACAACTTCTTGTGTGCATCAAGCTGGTTGTGTCGGGCGGGGCCCGGCGGTAGGCGATCGTCTTCCGCCGGTGCGCTCCGGCTACCTGTGCGCCGGGCCCCGCCCCCTCACGTCCTCGCCGTCCGCCGGCCGCCGGTGCGGGGGGAAACGGTTCTGCCCGTACGGGCTCACAAGCGCTTGCCGGGGCATCCCCCATCTGCTTGACTCCGGCTGCCAGTGCCCCAACGCACCGGGGGAGGACCCCATGGAGTTCACCCGCAGACGCCTGCTGTCCACCCTGCCCGCCGCCGGCCTGCTGGCGGTCCTCCCGACCCGCCCCGCCGCCGCGTCGGCGGACACCCGGGCCGCGGCCGCCGAAGGCGCCGCCCTCCTCCTCGCCCACACCCGCGCCGTCTTCGCCGGCACCCCCGAGGCCAACGCACGCGCCGAGACCGCCGCCAAGGTCGCCGACCTCCACGAGACCGGCCGCGCCAACCTCGCCGCGATGGCCGACACCGGCGGCGCCACCGGCGAGTTGTTCGCCGGCGTCCCCCTCGGCACCAGCGACGTCAACCTCGCCACCTCGTACCGCAAGCTCTACGAGATCGCCCTCGCCACCCGCGCCCCCGGCGGCGACCTCCACGGCGACGCCGACGCCCAGCGCCGCGTCGTCGACGGCCTGGTGTGGCTGCACGAGCGCTACTACGGCGACCAGTCCCAGGGCTACTACGGCAACTGGCACAACTGGGAGATCGGCATCTCCACCCACGTCGGCAAGACCCTCGCGCTCCTCGCCGACGTCCCGGGCGCCGTCCCCGCCGGCCTGGTCACGACGTACGTCGCGGCCATGGACGCGTACCTCCGCAACGGCAAGGACGGCGACGTCGACCTCGACTCCCGCTTCCACACCGGCGCCAACCTCGCCGACATCACCACCAACCGCATCATCCAGGGCGCCCTGCTCACGGCGTCCGAGGAGGGCGACGGCCAGGCCCGCATCGACAAGGCCCTCCAGGACCAGCTGACCGTCTTCGCGACCATCGACCCGTACGACATCCGGCACGGCAACACCGACGGCTACTACGCCGACGGCTCGTTCATCCAGCACCACTCGGTCGCGTACACCGGCTCGTACGGCAAGGCGCTGCTCACGCGCGTCGTCCAGACGCTCAAGATCCTCGACGGCACCGGCTTCGCGAACACCGACGCGCTCGTGCCCGTCGTGCAGCGCTGGGTGCGCGACGGCTTCGCGCCGCTCATCTTCGAGGGCTGGATGATGGAGGTCGTCAAGGGCCGCGCCGTCTCCCGCACGACCTCCGGCTACACCGACGTCGCCGTCGTCGTCGAGGCCGTCGTCGACCTCGCCGACTACGCCACCGGCGCGGGCGCCACCGCGCTCAAGAGCTACGTCAAGCACATCCGCGCCACCTCGCGCGCCGCGCTCGACCCCGCCCGGTTCGTCTCCCCCGTCAGCGTGGTGCGCTACGCCGACATCGTCGCCGACGACGCCGTCCCGCCCGCCGACCTCAACCCCGCCGCGCGCAGCGTCGCGTTCAACGCCATGGACCGGCACGTCCACCGCCGCCCCGGCTTCGCCTTCGCGCTCGCCCGCAGCTCGGACCGCATCAGCAAGTACGAGTACATGAGCGGCGAGAACCTGATGCCCTGGTTCCAGGGCGACGGCGCGTACTACCTGTACCTCGCCGGCCAGGACCAGTCGCGCGCGTACGGCGTCGACTACTACACCGTCGTCTCCCCCTACGGCCTCGCCGGCGCCACCGCGCCCGTCGAACGGCGCGGCACCGTCCCGGAGCTGTACGGCGGCAGTCTCTGGTACGAGAACCCCGCCCACCCGCTGAACTTCACCTCGTCCTCCGAGTCGCAGAACACGTACGTCTACTTCCCGCGTGGCACCAACCGCCACTCCGGCGGCGCCGTCCTCGGCGCGTACGGCACGGCCTCGATGGTGCAGTCCGACGACGTCGCCTATGCCGAACGCGGCATCCTCCCGGACGACTTCGTCGTCTACCGCAACGCGACCGCCACCAAGTCGTGGTTCATGCTCGACGACGAGATCGTCGTCCTCGCCGCCGGCGTCGGCGACCGTGCCGGACGCACAGTAACTACTACCGTCGACGCCCGTACCGCGGACCCGGCCGCCGCCGTCACCGTCACCGGCGCGCGCCGCGACGGCCGCGCCTGGGAGGGCCCGGGCACGGCCGACCTGCGCTGGCTGCGGTACGCGGACGCCGCGGAGGGCACCGCCGTCGGGTACGTCTTCCTCGACGCCCCGCGCGTCCGGGTCGGCCTGGAGGACGTCACGCGCAGCCGCCGCGTCGTACGGACCCGGAACCCGGACACGGCGGTGACCCGCACGGTGTTCAGCGCCACCGTCGACCACGAGCCCCGGCGCGGGCCCGCGCGCCTCGCGTACGCGCTGGTGCCGCACGCCTCCGCCGGGCGGCTGGACGCGTACCGCCGCCGCGGCCCGCTCACCGTGACCGCCAACTCCCCGCGGCTGCAGGCCGTCCGCCACTCCGGCCTCCGCCTGACCGCCGCCCACGCCTTCACCCCCGGCCGCCACGACACCGCGGGCCTGAGCATCGACGGCCCGGCCTCGGTGCTCGTACGGACCGGGGACGACGGGCGCGTGGGCGTGGCCGTCGCGGACCCGACGACGGACCGCGACACCGTCACCGTGGTGCTGCGCGGGCGGCCGCTGCGGAAGGCCGCGGGCGACGACGGGGTCCGGGTGAGCCGGGTGCCCGGGGGGACGCGGCTCGTGGTGGACACGCACCACGCGTACGGCAGGAGCCTGACGGTCACCCTGGAGCGTTAGGGCCCGCCCGGGCGGTCGGCCGGGGTACCTCGTCCGGTTCGGGGGCATGTGCGCGGAGGTGGTCGGGTCTACCCTGGGATGACAGGGGCTCGTGCAGGGGGCGCCCGGCCCGACCGGGGAGGACGAGTGGCTGAGTTGTTCTTACGCGGCCTGAGCCGGTGGCAGGCGGAAGCGCAGCGCGAGGCCGTGGCGGACGTCTACGTCGCGTCGTACAACGGCTCGGCGGGCGGCGCGGCACCGGAGCGGGAGCGCTTCCTGCGGCGGCTCGAAGACCACGTGCAGCGGCCGGGCTTCGAGATGGTGCTGGCCGGCGGCGACCGCCCGGTGGGCTGCGCGTACGGATTCCGGGCCGACCGCTCCGGCGTGTGGTGGCCGGACTTCCCGGAGGGCCCGCCGCTGGCGCTGATGGAGGTCACCACGTCCCCGCGGGCGTTCGTGGTGGCGGAGCTGATGGTGCTCCCCGACCAGCGCCGCCGGCACATCGCCACCCGCCTGCAGCAGCACCTGCTGGCCCGCTGGACCCCGTCCCCGGCGGTGGCGCTGTTCCCCCAGGACAACGCGGCGGCGGGCGCGGCCTACCGCACGTGGGGCTGGACCAGAACCGGCAACCTCCACCCGATCCCCCCGACCCCGCCGCTGGCCCTCTGGACGCACCACCGCCCGCTGAACTGACCCCGGGGGCGGGGAGGTCCGGGCGGGGAGATCCGGCCGTTCCCGGCCCGGGCGGCGGCCGTGAGCCGGAGGGGAAGCGGCACCGCCGATATTCACCCGGAAGGGGCGAATAAAGTGCGGAGGGCGTAGAAGTGGCTACGCTCTGTCGCGTGCCGGGTACCCACGTTGCCTCACTGCCGCGGCTCTGCCGTGCCGTGACCGCTCTTCTCGCGGGGCTGGCGATCGTCGTGCTGGCCCCGGTGTTCGCGTGCGCGGGTGCCGGTACGGCGCACCACGAGGGCGGGGAGAACCCGCGGGGGAGCGCGTCGGCGGTGGTGCCGGCGCCGGGGGCGTACGCGGGGGTGCAGCCGGGCGGCGCGGTCGCCGGTGCCGCCGGGGAACGCGCCGGCGGTGCCGCGGACGACCCCGGCCCTCCGGCCGCCGCCCGGCCCGTCGGCGACAACCTCGACCACCTCGCCGATCACTTCGACGGCCACCTCGACGGCCACCGCGGCCACACCGACTGCCGCGAGCCCTGCTGCGAACCCGCCACCGCCCTCCCCGACGCCGTCGTACGCGACGACTCCCCCGGCCTCGCCGCCCACCCCGGCCCCGCGCCCCCCGCCGCCGCCCACCCCGCGCCGGCGGTCCCCGGCCCCGCCCTCCTCCGCCTGGTCTGCGTCAGCCGTACGTGACGGGCCCCGCGCGCGCCGCCGCCCCACCGGGGGTGGGGGCGGGGATGTCGCCGGGGGTGATG
>NZ_BAAAPF010000058.1:0-26124 GCF_039531005.1 Streptomyces synnematoformans | reverse complement strand
AGCGCGCAAGCGCGCGTGGGCGGTACCCCCTGCGCGCGCGTGGGCGGTACCCCCACGGCGCAGGCGGGGGTTTGCGGATGGCTTCTGAGCACCGCTCCGCCGCGCGAGGCGTTACGCGGGTCGCACCAGCCCGGTGTCGAAGGCGAAGATCACCGCGTGCACCCGGTCCCGGGCCCCGATCTTCGCCAGCACCCGGCTCACGTGCGACTTGACCGTCGACTCGGCGAGCGAGAGCCGCTCGGCGATCTCGGCGTTGCTCCAGCCGGTGGCCATCGCGGTGAGGACCTCGCGTTCGCGGTCGGTCAGGGCGGCGAGCAGGCGCTCCTGTTCCGCGGTCGTCGGGCCGGCCGGGCCCGGCATGCGGTCGGCGAAGGCGTCGAGGAGCCTCCGGGTCAGCCCGGGGGCGATGACGGCGTCCCCGGCGGCCACCGCCCGTACGCCGGCGATGAACTCGTCCGGCAGGGCGTCCTTCAGGAGGAAGCCGCTGGCACCGGCGCGCAGCGCCGCGTACGCGTACTCGTCGAGGTCGAAGGTGGTCAGGACGAGGACCCGGGAGCGGCCGCCGGACTGCACGATGCGGCGGGTGGCCTCGATGCCGTCCATACCGGGCATGCGGACGTCCATCAGGACGACGTCCGGGCGGAGTTCGGCGGCCTTGCGCACCGCTTCGGCGCCGTGCGTCGCCTCGCCGACCACCGTCAGGTCGGGGTGCTGCTCCATCAGCATGCTGAAGCCGAGCCGCTGCAGGGTCTGGTCGTCGACGATGAGGACGGTGGTCATACGGGACGCTGCTCCCTTGGTGCCGAGGTGGTCGCGATCTCGAAGCGGGCCCGGACGGTCCAGCCCCCGCGGTCGTTGGGCCCCGCGGTCGCGCTCCCGCCGTAGAGGGCGGCCCGCTCGCGCATGCCGACCAGGCCGCGGGCGTCGTCGTTGGACCGCGGGGCGCGCGCCGGCCCGGTGTCCTCGACCGTGACGTGTACGGCGGTGTCGTCGGCGGTGATCGTCACCTGCACGGCCGTGTCGGCAGCCGCGTGCTTGAGCGTGTTGGTCAGGGCCTCCTGGACGACGCGGTAGACGGCGAGTTGGAGGCCGGGCGGCAGGTCGGAACGGGTGCCCTCGGTGTGCAGGGCGACGGCGGGACCCGCGGCGCGTACCCGCGCCAGCAGCGGCTCCAGATCGCCGAAGCCCGGCTGGGGGGCGAGCGGGGTGCCCTCGCCGGCGGTCCGGTCGTCGTCGCCGATGACGGCGAGCAGGCGGCGCAGTTCGGCCAGGGCGTCGCGCCCGCTGTCGGAGATGATGCGCAGGGTCTCGGCGCCGCGTTTCGGCTTCGCCTCGGTGAGTCCGGCGGCGCCGTTCGCGAGGCCGACGATGACGGCGAGGGTGTGGCCGAGGATGTCGTGCATCTCCCGGGCGACGCGCGCGCGTTCCGCGGCGGCGGCGAGCCGGGCCCGCTGGTCGCGCTCGACCTCCAGCCGGACGGCGCGCTCCTGCAGGGTCCTGATGTAGGCGTTCACGACCCGGGCCACCAGCCCCGCCGCGGCGACGGCCACCACGAGGGCCGCCTGGATGAGCGCGACCACCCAGGTCTGCAGGCCGACCTCCTGCCCGTCGCCGCGGACGGCGGTGGCCAGAGCCGTCTGCGCGGCGGCGATCGCCACGCAGACCGCGAGCGACACGGGCCGCACGGCGCGGCCCACGTTGAGCAGCGCCACCACCCGCGCGGTCTCGGACCCCGTCTCGGCGTCCCAGGCGAGCGCCCCGGCGGCCACCGCCGAGGTGACGGTGAAGATGAGGATGGGCCGCTGCTGCCGCCACAGCAGCGGGACGCAGAAGGCGGCCATCAGGGCCAGCAGCACGGGCACCCCGGGACCGGGGTCGCTGTCCGCGTTCTGCAGCGCCGGGATGCCGAACAGCGTGCAGAGCAGCGGCACTCCCCAGCGCCTGACCCACGGGTGGCCCTGGTCCGCCTCGATGATCCGGCGGAGCTGGCGCATGACCAGCGCGTCCGAGGGCCGCTCAGCCTCGCCCAGCAGCACCTCGGGCTCGACCGGGGAACCGGGCTGCGCGGCCGCGGGCGGTGTGGTCACGTCGTCTGCCCTCTCGGTGCGGGGACCGCCCGCCCGTCCCCCGGGGGGAGCGGGGCCGGCCGGCGGGGCGGTCGTCGTGGCGGTCGCCGGCCGCGGGCGGGCCGACCGTACCCCCTGCCCCGGATCGTACGTCCGGATGCTCAGCCCTTTCCGGTGGGCACGCGCTTGGGCACGCGCTCGGGCTCCGGCGCACGCCCGGGCCCCGGCGCGCCGTCGGCCTCCGGCGCGCTCTCCGGCTGCGGCGCGCTGTCGGCGGCCTCCCCCAGCCGCAGCCGCAGTTGCTCACCCTCCACGTCGACGTTCGGCAGCAGCCGGTCCAGCCGGCGGGGCAGCGACCAGGCGCGCCGGCCGAGCAGCGCCATGATCGCGGGAACGACGGTCATCCGCACCACGAAGGCGTCGAAGAAGACGGCGGCGGCCAGGCCGAGGCCCATCGACTTGATGATCGACTCGTCGCTGAAGACGAACCCGGAGAACACCGCGATCATGATGACCGCCGCGGCCGTGACCACCCGGGCACCGTGCCGGAACCCCGCGACGACCGCCGCCGCCGGCTCGGCCCCGTGCACGTACTCCTCCCGCATGCGGGTCACCAGGAAGACCTGGTAGTCCATGGCGAGTCCGAACACCACACCGATCATGAAGATCGGCAGGATGCTCACCACCGGGCCGGTCCTGTCGACGCCGAAGACGTCCGCGAGCCAGCCCCACTGGAAGACGGCGACGACGACGCCGAGGGTCGCCAGCACGCTCAGCAGGAAGCCGCCGGCGGCCTTGAGCGGGACCAGGATCGAGCGGAACACCAGCATCAGCAGGATCAGCGCCAGGCCGACGACCACGCACAGGTACGGGACCAGGGCGTCGGTCAGCTTGCCGGAGATGTCGATGTCGAGGGCGGTGGTCCCGGTGACCATCACCTCGGCGCCGGTGCCGTCCCGCAGGTCCGCGCTCCGGTCGCGGATGTCGGAGACGAGGTCGACCGTCTCCCCGCTGCTGGGCGAGGAGCCCGGGACGGCGCTGATCAGGGCCACGTCACCGCCCTGGTTGAAGGTCGCGGGGCCCACCGAGGCGACGTCGGGCAGCGCGGCGAGCAGGGCGCGCGCCTCGTCGGCGGCGGCCCGGGGGTCGTCGCTGCCGCGGGCGTCGACCACGACCGACAGCGGACCGTTGTAGCCGGGGCCGAAGCCGTCGGTGATGGTGTCGTACGCGATGCGCTCGGTGCTGCCGGGGGCGGCCGACTCGTCGCTCGGCATGCCCAGCTCCAGCGACAGGGCGGGGGTGGCGAGCAGCAGCAGACCGGCGACCGACGCGACGAGGACCCGAACCGGGTGGCGCAGCACGAACGTCGACCAGCGCACGCCCGCGGGCTCGCGCCCGCCGCGCTCGACGGCACGCATCCGGCGCGTCCTCAGCCTCCCGGTAGCGATCCGTCCGCCGGCGAAGCCGAGCATCGCGGGCAGCAGCGTCAGCGCGATCACCACGGCGACGACCACCGCGAACGCGGCGCCGAGCCCGATGTCGGTGAGCACCCTGATGCCGATGACGCTGAGCCCGGCCAGCGCGATGACCACGGTCAGCCCGGCGAACACCACCGCGGAGCCGGCCGTGCCGACCGCCCGCCCCACGGCCTCCTCAGGCGGGTGCCCGCCCTTCAGCTCCTCCCGGTAGCGGGAGACGATGAACAGGGCGTAGTCGATGGCCACCGCCAGGCCCAGCATCAGGGCGAGGGTGCTCGTGTTCGAGCTGAGGTCGATGAAAGAGCCGGCGAGGGTGATCGAGAGGATCGCCAGGCCGACCCCGAAGAGCGCGGTCAGCAGCGGCAGCCCGGCCGCGACCAGCGAGCCGAAGGTGATGACCAGGACGACGGCGGCGATCAGGATGCCGATCAGCTCGGTGGTGCTCTGGTGGGCTTCCGCGGCCACGGCCGTGCCGCCCATGCTGACGTGCAGGCCGGTCCGCTCGCCCTGGGCGGCGACGTCCTCCAGGTCCGCGCGGGCCCGGTCGCTGACGTCGGCGTCCGCGACCTCGTACGTCACCTGCGCGTAGCCGATCGTGCCGTCCTCGCTGACGGTGCCGCCGGCGTACGGGCCGGTCACCGTCTTCACCTGGTGCGCCCGCCCGAGGTCGGCGACCAGCGCCTCGACGTCGGCCTTCTGCGCACCCGACGTCAGCCGCTGCCCGTCCGGCGCCTCGAAGACCACCCGGGCCGTGGCCCCGTCGGCCGCCGCCTGCGGAAACTCCTCCGACAGAAGGTCGAGAGCCTTCTGCGACTGGGTGCCGGGGATGCTGAAGGTGTCCGTCGTCTTGCTCGTCACCCCCGCGGCGGCGATGCCGACGACGGCCAGCACGGCTGTCCACAGCATGAGGACGAGCCTCCGCCGCCGGAACGAGAACCGGCCGAGCCGGTAGAGGAACGTGGCCACGGAGAACCCCCGGAAGGCGCGCAGAAGACGGGACTCGGGCCGCGATCCGACCCGCACCCCACGCTAGGCACGCCGCACGACGGCCCTTTGGGTCCACGGTGGTGAACAGGGCGGTGACGGGTGGTACCGCGGTGCCGCCCGGCGCTCCTCCGCAAGAGGGAGGCCGGGCACCGCGGCATACGACCGGCGCACCGCGGCCGGCGGGCAGGGGCGGGTGCGCACGCGGTTCAGGGCACGCGGGCCTCGACGCACTCGCGGGGGGCCGCGGGGTTCGCGGGGTGGAAGCAGGCGCGGACCGAGCTGCCCCGCGGGGTCTCGGTCATGGCCGTGTAGACGTACGTCTCCGTGTCGTCCCGGTTCCTGACGCGCACGTCGTGGGCCGGGCCGCCCGCCGTGACCTCCAGCCGGTCGCCGATCCGCGTCCCCCAGGTCCGGGCCCAGCTCGCACCGCAGGTGGCGCTGTGCCGCAGTTCGATGCGGGCGCCGGTGGCAGTGCGGTGCGCGGTGAGGGTCTCCGGGCCGACGCCGCAGATCAGGCGCATCGGATCCCGGCCTTCGCAGGTGGCGCCCAGGCACCGCGGGGAGACGGAGTACGGGGCGGCGGCGGCCAGCGGTTCGCCGTCCGGGGCGTCCCGCGCCGACAGCACGTAGAGCGCCGCGGCCGCGCCGCCGGCGAGCACGGTGTACACCGACGCCAGGACCACCACGGACCGAAGCATGCGGCTCCGGCGGGCGCGTACCTCGGGTGGCGGTTCCGCCGCGGCCGGGGCGGACACCGCCGCGCGCCCGCTCCGCTCCGACTCGGCGATCTCCCACAGGGCCAGCAGCCGCCCGTCCGGCTCGTCCGCGACCCGGCACATCTCCCGCACGGCCTGCCGGGAGGGCAGGCTCTTGCCGCTGAGGTAACGCTCCCACGAGGACTTGCTGTACGTTGTGCGCGCCGCCAGCGCGGCCAGGCTCAGCCCCGTACGAGCCCGCAGCTCCCGCAGCGCCGAGACCAGCGGGGAGTGTTCCGCCGTCACTCGGGCGCCACCTCCCGCAGGGCCTTCCAGGTGTGCGGGCCTATCACCCCGTCCACGACAAGGCCGTGGCGTGTCTGGACCCGCTGGACGGCGCGCTGCGTCCTCGGGCCGAAGACGCCGTCGACGGCCCCCGGCCGGCTGCCCGCGCGGCGCAGCAGGCACTGCGCTTCGGCCACTTCGGGCCCGGTGTGGGTGTACGCCAGGAGGGTGTCCGTGGTCCGGCTCAGGCCCGCGTACCAGCGGCCGTCCCGCTGCTTGAGGCGGCAGGAGTAGACGACGGGCACCAGGGACTCCGACACCCTGGCCGGGCCGCCCGCCGCGGCGGAGTCGGCGCGCTCCCGGGCGAGCGCGGCGCGGGTTTCGGCGAGTTGCACGGCCAGCACCAGCACCGCGGAGACGGAGAGCACCAGGACCCCCGCTCCCGCGACGACGACGGCTCGCATCCCGCGGCCGTACGGCTGCCGCTCGGCGGGCGGGTGCGCGGCCGCCTCCGGCGGGTCCCGGGGCACGCCGGTGACGACCACCTCGCCGCGCTGCTCCCAGCGTTCGGCGGCGATCTCGTACAGGACGAGCAGCCGGGTCGGGTCCTCGCCGCCGACACGGGCCGCCGCCGCCACGGCCTCCCGGGGCGGAAACGCCATTCCGTTGAGATATCGCTGCCACGACCTCGTACTGTGGCCCGTTTTCGCGGCCAGTTGGCGCGTGCTGAGTTCGCCGCGGTCCTTCAGTCCCCGCAGCCGGACAATCAATTCGTGAACGTGCGGATGCAGTTCTGCGGGCAGCTCTCTCCAGCGCGCCATTTCTCCCCCGAACGCAGGCCAGACTCCGTGTACGCGTCCCGCCGCTGCGCCACTCCGGGGCACGTCTCTGCACGTCAGCGGGCGGGACGTACCGAGTTGCGGTCACTTGCGCGCCCACTATAGCCACGCTTCGTGAAGGACCGGCACGCTCGTCACGCAAGGAACACCGAGAGTCAGGAGAATGCATGTCCACGGGGATGGAACGCGCGGGGAAGAAGCGCCGGCCGGTCGGTCCGCTGAGGTCGGTTCTGACGGCAGGCGCCCTCACGGCCGGTCTCCTCGGCGGCGCGGTCGCCGCCGCTCCCTCGGCGGGCGCCTGGGGCTATGCCGGTGAGTGCAAGACCACCGTGAAGCTTTCCAGCACGGGCACGCAGTACGTCAAGACGCCGGCGGTCTGGTACAAGGGCGGCAAGAACATCCGCTGCTGGATGGACCGGGGCAGCACCGGGCCCGGCGTCAGGGTGCTGCAGCGAGCCCTCAAGTCCTGCTACGGACGTGCCATCGAGGTCGACGGCATCTTCGGCCTCAAGACCCACAACGCGCTCGTGTGGGCCCAGTACCGTGAGGGCATCTCCCCGGACGGCGTGTACGGCGAGCAGACCTTCAAGAACCTGAAGTTCCCGAACTTCTGGGCGTCCGGCAAGCGGAACGGCTGCCACAGGTCGTAACCGGGCGACACGGGGAGCCGGGCCGAGGCGGGGGTGCGGCCCGGCTCTTCGGCGTGCCGCGCCCGGCACCGGCGGTCGACCGGACCGGCCGGGCGCTGCTCTACGTGGGGTAGAGTCCGGCGGTGTCGCGGCCGGACGACGGCGGAGGGAGCAGGCACGTGCGGCGCTCAGGGGAGTTGGGACGCGCGGTGATGGACGTGCTGTGGGACGCCGGCCGCCCCTGTACCGCCAAGGAGGTGCTGGACGCGCTGCCCGACCGCGGGCTGGCCTACACCACCGTGATCACGGTCCTGGAGCGGCTGGCGCGCAAGGGCACCGCCCACCGCGAACGCATCGGCCGCTCCTGGCGCTACACCCCCGCGGCTACGCGCGAGTCCTACGTCAGCAGCCTCATGATGGACATCCTCGCCCAGGCCGGGGACCGCGACGCGGTCCTGACGCACTTCGCCCGGTCCGTGTCGGAGCCGGAAGCCGACGTCCTGCGCGAAGCCCTCGACCGCCCCGCCGCGCAGGAGGGCGAGGACGGCACCGGGACCGCAGCCGCCGACGCGGATACCGACGCCGACGCCGACCCCGACGCCGACACCGGTGCCGACGCCGATGCCGACGCCGATGCCGACGCCGGGGGTCGGCCTCCCCGATGAGCCACCTGCTGCACTTCGCGGTCGTGCTGGCCGCCTGCCTCGCGGCCGTCCGGCCGCTGGCCCGGGCCGGCTGGGTGGCGCGGATGCCGCGCACGGCCCTCCTCACCTGGCAGGCGCTCGGCCTGACCGTGGAACTGTCGCTGCTCGGGCTGGTGCTCGCCGCCGTGTTCGCGCCCGCCAACCGGGGCCTCGTCCCCGGCCTGCTCAACCTCGCCGGCGGCGGCGTCGCCACCGGCCCGCTCGCCCCGACCGCCCTGGCGCTCGGCGCCGCCTACCTGGCCGCCCGGGCCGGCGCGCTGGGGCTCGTCTGCCGGGACCTCGCCCGGCACCGGCGCCGGCACCGCCGCCTCCTCGGGCTCGTGGCCCGCGCGGAGGAGACACTGCCCGGCGTCGCGGTGCTGGACCACCCCCTGCCGGCCGCGTACTGCCTGCCCGGCAGGGGCGGCCGGGTCGTGCTCAGCAGCGGCGCCCTGCGCCTCCTCGCCCCGGAGCAGCGTGCCGCGGTCGTCGCGCACGAACGCGCCCACCTGCGCCAGCGCCACGACCTGGTGCTCCTTCCGCTGCTGGGCTGGCGGCGGCTGCTGCCGCACAGCGCGCTGCTACGCGAGGCCGTGGCGGCGGTCCGGCTGCTGCTGGAGATGTGCGCGGACGACGCCTGCTGCCGCCGCCTACCGCGCCGCGACCTGACCGACGCCCTCGCCCGGTTCACCTCCGCCGGCGGCACCGCCCCGCCCCCCGCCGGCGTCTTCGCCGCGGCCGACACGTCCGTCGCCGCCCGCACCGCCCGGCTGCTGGCGCCGCCGAAGGGGACCGCGGCGCCGACCCGTACGGCGGTACTCGCCGTCGCCGCGGTGGCGCTGTCGACTCCGGTGAGTCTGTTCGCCCTGCCGCTGTGATCCCCCCGGGTGCTCCGCTCAGGCCCTGGTCGGCTCGTCCGTCCGGGCAGCGGGCGCCGGCCGGGGGCCGGCGTCCGGGGCGCCTTCGGGGCGGACGGCGCCCCGGCGGGGCCAGGCGCGGTCACCGAGCAGGGTCAGCAGGGCGGGGGTGACGACGAGCACGGCGGCCGCCGCGACCAGGACGCCGGCGGCGAGGCCCAGTCCGAACTGCTTCATGATGCGGTCGGGCGAGAGCGCGAAGCTGGCGAAGACCGCGGCCATGATCAGCGCGGCGGCCAGCACCACCCGGCGCGAGGCGCGCAGCCCCTCGCCGACCGCGTCGGCCGCGGCGGCGCCGTGCAGGCGTGCCTCGCGGATGCGGGCGAGGACGAAGACCTGGTAGTCCATGCCGAGCCCGAAGAGCAGCGCCATCAGCGTCATCGGCAGGTAGCTCTCCAGCGGCCCGGTGGCGCCGGTGCCCAGCGGGCCCGCCGCCCAGCCCCACTGGAAGACGGCGACCAGCAGCCCGTACGACGCCCCCAGCGACAGCAGCGTCAGCAGCACCGCCTGCGCCGAGACGAGCGGCGAGCGGAACATCACGGCGAGCACCAGGGCGGAGAGGGCGACGACGGCCACGACGAAGACGGCCAGCCGGCCGGCCATCCGGTCGGTGAGGTCCTGGAAGGTGGCGGTCACCCCGCCGATGTGCACGCGCGCCTCGGTGCCCGCGGTCGCCTCGGGCAGCACGGTCTCGCGCAGGTCGCGTACGAGCCGGGGCGTGGCCTCGTCCTGCGCGTCGGTGCGCGGGACGACGGTGAGGACCTGGGCCCGGCCGTCGGGGCTGGTGACCGGCGGGCTGACGTGGGCGACCCCGGGGGTGCGGCGCAGCCGCCCGGCCAGGCCGGCGGTCGTCTCCGGGGGCGCGCCGCGCAGGTCGGCGACCACCGTCAGCGGTGCGGTGGAACCGGGGCCGAACGCCTCCTGCTTGAGGTCGTGCGCGCGGCGCGTGGTGTCGGCGGCGGGGGCGTTGCCGGCGTCGGCGGAGCCCAGCCGCATGGCCGCGAGCGGGGCGCAGAGGGCGAGCAGCAGCGCGGTGGCGCCGACGACCACGGCGAGGGGGCGGCGGCGTACGGCCGTCTCGTACCGTCCGTACGTCCCGCCTGCGCGGCCGTCGGTCCCGGCGCGACGGCGCTCCAGGCGCCCGCGCGGCGTCAGCCACCGGTCGGCGATGCCCAGCAGGGCCGGCACCAGGGTCAGCGCGAGGCCGAGCGTCGCGGCGACCCCGAGTATGCACGACACCGCGAGGCCGCGGACGAAGGGCACGCCCATGAAGAACATCCCGCCCAGCGAGACGATCACGGTGGTGCCGGCGAAGAGTACGGCCGCGCCCGACGTGCCGGCGGCCAGCGCGACGGCGTGGTCCGGGTCGTGGCCGTCGCGGCGGGCCCGGCGGTAGCGGGTGGCGACGAACAGCGCGTAGTCCACGGCGACGCCGAGGACGATCATCACGGCCACCGACATGCTGAAGTCCGGCACGTTCATGGCCTTGCTCAGCAGCATGACCAGCCCCATCGCGGTCAGCAGGCCGACCAGGGCGGCCAGTACGGGCAGGCCCGCCATCGCCAGCGAGCCGAAGGCGGCGAGCAGGACGACCAGCGCGGCGGCCAGCCCGACGCTCTCGCTCAGCCCGGTGCTCGGCTTCGGCGCGAACATGGTGCCGGACACCTCCACGGCAAGACCGTCGCCGGACATGCCGGTCAGCCGCTCCCTGATCTTCTCGGCCGCCTCGTCGGGGACCTCCGTGCGGCCGACGGTGAAGACGATGCGCGCGGTCGCGACGGTGCCGTCGGCGCTGACCAGCCCGCCGCGGGCGGTGTCGGTGTGGGCGACGACGTCGGCCACCACCGGATCGGCGGCGCGCGCCGCGGCGAGCACCCGCCGGGCCCGCTGCCGTACCTCCGGCGCGTCGAGGCCGGCGTCGGCGTGCAGCACGATGTCGCCGGTGCCCGCGGCCTGTGCGGGGAAGTGCCGCTCCAGCACCTCGTACGCGCGCTGGGAGTCGGTGTCGGGCAGGTCGTACTCGGAGTCGAAGTCCGTCCCGGCCATGCCGCCGACCGACGCGAGGGTCAGCGCGGCCAGCAGCCAGCCGATGACGGTGGTCCAGCGCCGGCGATGACAGGCGCGGGCGATGCGGACGAGCATGGTGTACGGGCCTTCCGGGGGCGGCAACGGCGTTGCGGGGCAGGGGAGATCGCGTTGCTCTACGTCACGTAGAACAGCGCTGCGCGGCACCGTAGCAGCACGCCGGCGCCTTGCTCTACACGGGGTAGAGCAAGGCGCCGGGGCGGGAGGGGTCAGCGGTCGCCGGTCACGGGGCCGGGTTGCGCGGTGCGGCCGCCGCCGCAGGCTCCGCGGGGGTGAACTTCCGGCGCCAGGCCAGCGAGACGTAGACCAGCGCGACGAGCACCGGGACCTCGATGAGGGGGCCGACGACGCCGGCGAGGGCCTGGCCGGAGGTGACGCCGAAGGTGGCGATGGCGACCGCGATGGCGAGTTCGAAGTTGTTGCCGGCGGCGGTGAACGCGAGGGTGGCGGTGCGGTCGTACGCCAGGCCGATCGCCTTGCCGAGGGCGAAGGTGCCGAACCACATCAGCGCGAAGTACACCAGCAGCGGCAGCGCGATACGGGCGACGTCCAGCGGCTGCGAGGTGATGGTCTCGCCCTGGAGGGCGAAGAGGAGCACGATCGTGAACAGCAGCCCGTAGAGCGCCCACGGGCCGATACGGGGCAGGAAGCGCTCCTCGTACGCCGCCCGGCCGAGCCGGCGTTCGCCGACGCGGCGGGTGAGGAAGCCGGCGAGCAGGGGGACGCCGAGGAAGATGACGACGTTGAGCGCGATCTTCCCCATCGAGATGTCGAGGTTCTCGCCGTCGCCGAGACCCAGCCAGCCGGGCAGGAGGTCGAGGTAGAACCAGCCGAGGAGGCCGAAGGCCAGCACCTGGAAGACGGAGTTGAGCGCGACCAGGACGGCGGCGGCCTCGCGGTCGCCGCAGGCCAGGTCGTTCCAGATGATGACCATGGCGATGCAGCGGGCGAGCCCGACGACGATCAGGCCGGTGCGGTACTCGGGCAGGTCGGGCAGGAAGATCCAGGCGAGGGCGAACATCACCGCCGGGCCGGCGACCCAGTTGACCACGAGGGACGAGGCCATGAGCCGCCGGTCGCCGGTGACGGCGTCGAGGCGGTCGTAGCGGACCTTGGCCAGCACCGGGTACATCATGATCAGCAGACCGAGCGCGATGGGCAGCGAGATGCCGCCGGTCTCGACCTTCGCCAGCACGTCGTCCAGCCCGGGGACCGCCCGGCCCAGGCCGAGTCCGGCGGCCATGGCCAGCAGGATCCACACGGCCAGGAAGCGGTCGAGGGTGGACAGCCGGGCCACGACGCCCGCGCCGTCGTCCCGGGACGACGCGGCGCCGGCGGGGCCGGGAGCCCCCGCGGGGTCGGGGGCACCGGCGGGGTCGGGGGCGCCGGCGGGGTCGGCGGCTCGGGCGGTGGTCACGGGCAGGCCCTCTTCCGGTCGGCGTCAGCGGTGGTGCGCGCGGTGTCGGCGAGCCGGGTGAACGCGCCGGCCAGGCCCTCGATGGCCGCCGGCCGCAGCCGGTAGTACGTGAAGCGGCCGCACGGCTCGGTCTCCACCACCCCCGCCTCGCGCAGCACCCGCAGGTGGTTGGACAGGTTCGTCTGCCGGGCGCCCGTCTCCGCCACCAGGTGCGTGGTGCACAGCGTCTCCGCGGCCAGCAGTTCGACGATCCGCAGCCGGAGGGGATCCGCCAGCGCGCGCAACACTTCAGTATCGACTGACGTCAGCATGGGCTGATATTGTCACATCAGGCGGAACTGATGCCACCCCCGGCCGCCCTCGCGAGACAAGAGAGACGAGACCGCAATGCCCGACAAGCCCTCCGTCCTGTTCGTCTGCGTCCACAACGCCGGCCGCTCCCAGATGGCCGCCGCCTGGCTCACCCACCTCGCCGGCGACCGCGTCGAGGTCCGCTCCGCGGGCTCCGCCCCCGCCGACACCGTCAACCCCGCCGTCGTGGAAGCGATGCGCGAGGTCGGCATCGACATCGCCCGCGAGGAGCCCAAGGTCCTCACCGTCGACGCCGTGCAGGCGTCCGACGTCGTCATCACCATGGGCTGCGGCGACGCCTGCCCGGTCTTCCCGGGCAAGACCTACCTCGACTGGAAGCTCGACGACCCCGCCGGACAGGGCGTCGCCGCCGTACGCCCCATCCGCGACGAGATCCGCACCCGCATCGAAGACCTCATCGCCGACATCGCCCCGGCGAAGACCGGCTGACCACACCGTTATCCGCGCTCCCGGCACTCCGAGGAGAATCATGCCGACCAGCATCGAAGAGTCCGTGAAGGACTACTACGGCAAGTTACTCCAGTCATCGGCCGACCTTCAGACCTCCGCGTGCTGTACGGCGCAGGCGCCGCCACGTCACATCGCGGACGCGCTCGGAAAAGTCCACGAAGAAGTCAAGGACCGCTTCTACGGATGCGGTTCGCCGCTCCCCTCGTCGCTGGCCGGGGCCACGGTGCTGGACCTGGGGTGCGGCAGCGGGCGCGACTGTTACGTCCTCTCCCAGCTCGTGGGGCCGCAGGGCCGCGTCATCGGGGTGGACATGACCGACGAGCAGCTGGCGGTGGCGCGCCGCCACCTGGACTTCCACGCCGACCGGTTCGGCTACGCCAACGTGGAGTTCCGCCAGGGCTATATCGAGGATCTGGCGGCGGCGGGGATCGCGGACGACTCCGTGGACCTCGTGGTGTCGAACTGCGTGCTGAACCTCTCACCGGACAAGCCGCGGGTGTTCTCCGAGATATTACGGGTGCTCGCACCCGGGGGCGAACTGTACTTCTCGGACGTTTTCGCCGACCGCCGGATCCCCGACCGGCTGCGCGAAGACCCCGTCCTGGTCGGGGAATGCCTCAGCGGCGCGCTCTACATCGAGGATTTCCGCCGCATCATGGCCCGCGCGGGCTGCGCGGACACCCGCGTCACCGCCCGGTCGACGGTGGCGCTCGGCGATCCGGAGATCGAGCGGAAGATCGGCTTCGCGAGCTTCACCTCGCTGACGGTACGGGCCTTCAAGCTGCCGCTGGAGGACCGGTGCGAGGACTACGGTCAGATCGCCGTCTACCTGGGCACGGTGCCCGGCCTGCCGCACGGCTTCAACCTGGACGACCACCACCGCTTCCCCACCGCGAAGCCGGCCCCGGTGTGCGGGAACACCGCGGAGATGCTCGGCCGGACGCGGTACGCCCCCCACTTCGAGATCACGGGCGACAGGTCGGTGCACCACGGCCCGTTCCCCTGCGGCCCCGCGGAGCGGACCGCGGACGACGCGACCGCCGCCGGCGTCTCCTGCTGCTGACCCCGCACCACGGGCGGGCGTAGCCGACGCCCCCGCAGCGGCCGGACGGCGCGTACCACGGCGCGGGCGCGCCACGGCGCGCGCCGTCCGGCACCGTCGTCGTGCCGGAGGAGGTCGCGTGCGGCGTATTCCGTCCCCGGCGGTGACCGTTCGGGTGATCAGGTCGCGTGCGACGCCCGGGCGCGGGGATCGTCCAGGGCTTGGAGAGCATCCAGGGCGCACTGCCCCTGGCGGACACGGAAGACGGTCAGGCCGGGCGGGGAGCGAGTCCAGCCGGCCGCGCCCAGGTCAGTGCTCGCCCGGGGTGACGATCTCCACGAGCGGGTCGACGCCGTGCCAGCGCTTGTCCCCGGTCAGCACCGCGAACGCGCCCGTCGCCGTGGCCGTGGCGATCACCAGCGCGTCCGGCAGCCGGAGTGCCTTCTGCTGTGCCCTGAGTGCCGCCGCCACGCGGGCAATACGCCGGTCGAGCGGGACCACGTCGGCCGCGATGTGGTCGACGGCCTTCTCCACCTCGGCCGCCGTGCTGCTGCCTCCGTGCCTGTGGGCACGTACCAGACACTCGCTCAGCACCGATGCGGGAACGGCAAGTTGGTGTCCGTCCTGCTGCTTGGAAACCACGGCCCGGCGGGCGGACGTGTGAAGTGCGTCGCCGGGGTCGAGTAGCCCGAGCAGGACGCTGGAGTCGAGGATCACGCGTCCCATGCGTCGCGCTCAGCCTCCAGGTCGGCACTGTCGGAGAGCCCGGGGAATACCGCGACGGCGTCCAGGGGGTCGTTCTCCGGCACCAAGGTCAGCCTGCCCCGGTCATCGACCTCGACGCGCAGTATGTCGCCGGGGTGGATGTGGGCGGCCCGGAGTGCGGCGACGGGGAGCGTGATCTGGTTCTTGCTGGACACCTTGGCGGTGCAGCGCCGCGTCTTCCTTACTTTCCCTGCCACAAAGTAAAGGATAACAGCTGAGGGCCGCCGACACACGGAGAACCGGCGGCGGCCGTCGCAGGGCGCCGATACCTGCGTTGTCGGCGCGGTCTGGCCCGGGCCGGGTCCCGCGGCCTCCACGTCTACACCGCGCCCTGGGCGCGAGTGAAGACGGAGGTCTCGACGGGACCTCCGATCCAATCGATCGTCAAGGTGTCGTCGCTGTACTCGAAGGACCCGGAGCGGCCCGGCGGATCGCCCCCGCACAGGAAGCCCAGCCGGATGATGGATTCGCCTTCCCGTACGCCCCACTCACCCCGGCATCTGTCGCCGTCGACGTACAGTTCGGCGTAGTAGGTACCGGATTCCTCGCCGTCGGGCTCCGCGAGGATCAGCTTGTCCCCCGGATCCGACCGGCCGCGCCAGACGCCCGGCGCGCCCTCGACGCTGGGTGCCGATGCGGACGGCGGCGGTTCGGGGACGGACGAGGGCTCCGTTTCCGCGGCGGATGGCGGGTTCCGTAACCCGGCGGCGGGTTTCCCCTCGTCTCCGTCGAGGTACAGCGTCAGCCCTACGGCGCCGCCGGCGAGGACAACGGCCCCGGCCAGGCTGCCGACGACCGTACGTCTTCGGCGCTGTCCGGATGGGGACGATCCGGACGGCGGCGGCTCCTGCGGCGGGGCAGGCGTGTGTGACATCAGCGGTTCCCTCCCGGGCACCCCCGCGGCGCCCCCGCGGCGCCCCCGCGGCGCCCGGAACTTTCTAGCACCACCGCGGCGTGCCGGTGGAGCGGTGGCATCGGGGCGCTCCGCTCGTGCAGCCGGGCGGAGTGGTTGTTCGGCTGGACATCGAGCAACTGGCCGGGCAGCGCGTGCTCCAGCCACCGCGCGGCGAACAGTGCGTGGGGGCGCTGACCTCGCCGGGCTCGCGGACCGGTGCCGGTCTCGGGCGGGTCAGCTCATCGCGGCGAACCTCTCCACGTTCTGCGTGCGTCCGGTGATGATGATGACATCGCCCCTCTCCACCACCGTCTCGGCGGTGGCGTACGTGAAGTCCTGCCCCGGCCGCTTGATGCCGACGACCGTGACGCCGTACGCGCTGCGCACCCGGCTCTCGCCCAGCGGGACTCCGGTGGCCGCCTGCGGGGTCACCGTCTTGGCCAGCGCGTAGTCGTCGTCGAACTGGATGAAGTCCAGCAGGCGCCCGGTCACCAGGTGGGCGACGCGCTCGCCCATCTCGTGCTCCGGCAGCACCACGTGGTGGGCGCCGATGCGTTCGAGGATCTGCGCGTGCTGCCGGCTGATGGCCTTGGCCCAGATGTTGGGCACCTGGAACTCCAGGAGGTTGGAGGTGACCAGGATGGACGCCTCGATCCCGGTGCCGATGCCGACGACCACGTGCGTGAACTCGTGGATGCCGAGCTGCCGCGCGGGCTGCGGGTCGGTGCAGTCGGCCACCACCGCGTGGGTGAGCTGGTCGCTGAAGTGCTGGATGCGCCGCGGGTCGGTGTCGACGCCCAGGACGTCCCAGCCGCGGCGCATCAGCTCGTTGGCCAGGGAGCCGCCGAAGCGGCCCAGGCCGATCACCGCGATGCGGTCGTCGGAGGGCAGGGCGTACTGGGCGGCGAGGCGCTTGCCGCGGCGGCGGCGCAGGTTGTGCAGGTAGGTGCTCATGGCAGTCCGTCATCCGATGATGGGGCGTTCTTCGGGCAGTTGGTAGCGGCGGGTGCGCTCGCGCAGGGCCAGCGCCGAGACGAGGGTGATCGGCCCGATCCGGCCGATGAACATGAGCAGGATGAGGACCACCTGCCCGGCCCCGGGCACGTCCGCGGTGATCCCGGTGGACAGTCCGACGGTGCCGAAGGCCGAGACCACCTCGAACAGCACCCGTTCGAACGTGGCGTCCATCATCGTCAGCAGCGTGATGGTCGCCGTTATCACCAGGCCGATGCCCAGCAGCGCCACCGTCAGCGCCTGCCGCAGCACGCTGGGCGCTATCCGGCGGCCCATCGCCTCCGCGGCCGGCTCGCCGCGCACCTCGGCGAGGATGGCGACGCCGAGCACGGCGAAGGTGGTCACCTTGATGCCGCCGGCGGTGCCCGCGCTGCCGCCGCCGATGAACATCAGCACGCACGTCACCAGCAGGGTGGAGGACTGCAGCGCGCCGGTGTCGATGGCGTTGAAGCCGGCGGTGCGCGACATGGCGGAGTGGAAGAAGCCCTGCAGGAGCTTTTCCCCGGCGCCGTACGGGCCGAGGGTGCCCCGGTGCGACCATTCGAGTGCAAACGTCAGCACGGTGCCGGCGGTCAGGAGCGCCGCCGAGGTGAGCAGGGTGAGTTTCGTGTGCAGCGACCAGTTGCGCCGCCCGGTGCGGCGCCGGCGCTCGCGGTGGCGCAGCAGCTCCAGCAGCACCGGGAAGCCCAGGCCGCCGAGGATCACGGCGGTGGCGACGGGCAGGAGGATGAAGGGGTCGTCGGCGTAGCCGCTGAGGCTGTCGGTGTGCAGCGCGAAGCCGGCGTTGTTGAAGGCGGAGACCGCGTGGAAGACGCCCGAGTAGACGGACTCGCCTATGCCGCGGTCGTAGCCGAAGCGCAGCCGCAGGGCCAGCACCGTGGCGACGGACAGCTCCACGGCGAGCGTGGTGCCGGCGACGCCGAGCAGCACCCGGCGTACGTCCCCCATGCCCAGCGACTTCGTCTCCGCCTGCGCGGTGAGCTGCATCCGCAGCCGCAGCCGCCCGGAGACCAGCAACGCCAGCAACGAGGCCAGCGTCATGATCCCGAAGCCGCCGACCTGGATCAGCGCCAGGACCACGCCCTCGCCGAAGGCGCTCCAGTGCGTGCCGGTGTCCACGACCACCAGGCCCGTGACACACACCGCGGAGGTGGCGGTGAACAGCGACGTGAGCAGGCCGCTGCCGGTACGGTCCGCGGCCGCCCCGGGCAGCGAGAGCAGCAGCGCGCCGAGCAGGATCACGGACCCGAACGCCACCGCGACCAGCCGGGCCGGGTGCGCGGTCAGCACCGTACGCCCGAACAGGCCCAGGCGCCTCAGCACCTCCCCGCCACCCTCTCGCTCCTCTCCACGCTGGGAACACCGCCGCGGGATCCCGTCCTCGCGCACCTTAACCCGGGCGTTCGATTGCCGCCTGATATCGTGACCCGATATCGGACGGCGTGGGGAAGGCCCCCGCGCTGTCGAGGGAGGGCCGATGAGCAGGACCCCGACCCCCGCCGCGGTCCCCGACGAGCTGCGGCGCCGCCTGGGCGTCTTCGACTCCGTGGTGATCGGCCTGGGGGCGATGGTCGGCGCGGGCATCTTCGCCTCGCTCGCCCCCGCCGCGCACGCGGCGGGTTCCGGGCTGCTGCTCGGGCTCGCCGCGGCGGCGGTCGTCGCGTACTGCAACGCCACATCCTCGGCCCGGCTGGCCGCCCGCTATCCCGCGTCGGGCGGCACCTACGTCTACGGCCGCGAGCGGCTGGGCGAGTTCTGGGGCTATCTCGCGGGGTGGGCCTTCGTGGTCGGCAAGACCGCCTCCTGCGCGGCCATGGCGCTCACGGTCGGCGCGTACGCCTGGCCGGAGCACCAGCACGCCGTGGCGGTGGCCGCCGTCGTCGCGCTGACCGCGGTCAACTACGCGGGCGTGCAGAAGTCCGCGTGGCTGACGCGCGCGATCGTGGCGGTGGTGCTGGCCGTGCTCGCCGCTGCGGCGGTGACCCTCCTGACCTCGTCGGACGCGGACACAGCCCGGCTGGACGTCGGCGCCGACGCGTCCTTCGGCGGCGTGCTGCAGGCGGCGGGGCTGCTGTTCTTCGCCTTCGCCGGGTACGCGCGCATCGCCACGCTGGGCGAGGAGGTGCGCGACCCGGCCCGTACGATTCCGCGGGCGATCCCGACCGCGCTCGGCATCACCCTCGTCGTCTACGCCGCGGTGGCCGTCGCCGTCCTGGCCGTGCTGGGCCCGCAGCGGCTCGGCGACGCCTCGGCGCCGCTGTCGGACGCGGTACGGGCCGCCGGCGCCGACCGGCTGTCGCCGGTGGTGCGGACCGGCGCCGCGGTGGCCGCGCTCGGCTCGCTGCTGGCGTTGATCCTCGGCGTCTCCCGTACGACGCTGGCCATGGCCCGCGACCGGCACCTGCCGCCCGCGCTGGCCGCCGTCCACCCCCGCTTCCGGGTGCCGCACCGGGCCGAGCTGGCGGTGGGCGCGGTGGTGGCGGTGCTCGCGGCGACCCTGGACGTACGCGGGGCGATCGGCTTCTCGTCCTTCGGCGTGCTGGTCTACTACGCCGTCGCGAACGCCTCGGCCTGGTCGCTGACGGCGGCCGAGGGCCGGCCCGCACGGCCGGTCCCGGTCGTCGGCCTGGCCGGCTGCCTGGCCCTGGCGTTCGCCCTGCCGGTCGCCTCGGTGGTCTCCGGGGCGGCGGTGCTGGCCGCCGGTGCCGCTCTGTACGCGGTCCGGCGCCGGGCGTCGGCCCGGGGGTGAGGCCGGCCCGGGGGTGGGGCCGGGCCGGGGGTGAGGCCGGGCCGGCGCGGCCCGGGGTGCGGGGACCGGCCGCCCGTTCAGGCGGTGCCGTCGCCGGGGTCGTCGCCGCCGAGGACCTCGCGGGCCAGCTCCGCAAGCGCCCGGCGGTCCTCGGCCAGCGCCTGCCGGCCCGCCTCCGTGGCCCGGTACACCCGCCGGGCGCGGCCGTCGACCACCCGCTGCTCGGAGACCAGCAGCCCGTCCGCCTCCAGGCGGTGGAGTGTCGGGTAGAGGGTGCCGGGGCTGATCCGGTAGCCGTGGGAGGCCAGCTCCTGGGTCATCCACGCGCCGTGGATCTCCTCCTCGGCCGCGTGGTGGAGGATGTGCAGCCGCACCGCCCCCCGCTGGAACTCCCGCATCCCGCCACCTCCGCCCGCCCACGGGGTTACGAAGCCGATATCGGACGTCGAGTCTACGCCGCCGACGGCACCGCCGGGTCCGGCGGCCCGGTCCGGGGACCGGGCCCGGGATCAGGGCCCGGAGCCCTCCGGCTCCCCCGCCGCCGTGCGGTCCGGCGTGCGGGCCACGGCGACGGCGAGCACCGCCGCGAGGGGGATCGCGGCGAGGGTGAGCAGCGTGACGGGGTAGCTGCCGGTGAGGTCGTGGCCGAGGGAGACGGCGACAGGGCCGAAGGCGCTGGCGCCGACGGTGATGGTGTGCGCGCTGCCGCGGATGGCGCCGAGGTGGGCGGTGCCGAAGTAGCGGGGGTAGGTGGCGGCCTCGACCGCGCGGAGCAGGCCGTTGGCGGCGCCGAGCAGGGCCCCGTACCCCAGCGCGCTCCAGCCGGGCGCGACGAGGCGGGCGGTCACGGTGGCGGCGGCCAGCACGGCCATGGAGGCGACGAGGACGGCCTTCGGGGACATGCGGTCGATGACGGCGCCGGTGGCGAGGGTGGCGATGAGCGCGGCGGCGGTCTGGGGTACGAAGTTCGCGGCGGCCTCGGTGGCGGTCAGGCCGCGGTCGCCGAGGAGGGCGACCTGGTGGAAGTTCAGCCCGGTGGTGATCATGCTGGAGGTGGCCAGGCAGGCGGCGACCGCCCAGAACATCCCGGTGCGCAGGGCCTTCTTCAGCGGCCAGCCGGTCAGCGGGGCGTCGGCCGGGGCGCCGTCCTCGGGGACGTCGCCGTCGACGTGCTGGCCGACGTCGGCCGGCCGGTTGCGCATGCCGAGCACGGCGATCGGGATGACCAGCGCCCAGACGACGAGCCCTTCGATCGCCCACGCCTGGCGCCAGCCGACGCCGGCGATGAGCCGCTCGACGAACAGCGGGGCCAGGGAGATGCCGGCGGTGCCCACCGCGCTGGTGATGCCGAGGGCCAGGCCGCGGCGGCGGTCGAACCAGTACGCGACGGTGGTGGTCGCGACCAGGGTGAGCGCCCCCTGCCCGGCCATCCGGATGCCGACGAAGCCGGCGGTCAGCCCGACGACGCCGGTGACGAAGGACAGCGCGATCAGGATGGCGCCGAACACGGCGCCGACCGCGGCCATCACCCACCGGGGCCCGTAGCGGTCGACGGCCTTGCCGACGGCGGGCATGGCGCAGGCGCCGACGAGGGTGCCGGTCAGGTACGCGGTGGAGATCGTCGTCCGGCTGACGCCCAGGTCGGCGATGAGCGGGTCGATGAACAGCGAGACGCCGTGGGTCTGGCCCGGCGCGCTGAGCGCCATCGCCAGCGCGCTGAAGCCGACGATGCGCCAGCCGTAGAAGCCGCGCCCGCCGGGCGGCGGCTGCCCCTTCCGCAGGGGGTGCCGGAGGGAGCGTACGGAGCGCGTGGCGTCGGCGGGCGGTTTCAGGGCGTGCTCCCTGCGGTCGCGGTCGGTGGGGGCGGTGCGGGCGGGCCTTTCATGGTCACCCGTACCGCCCTCGCGTTGAAGACGGCCTCCGGTCTCCTCAGTGGCTGGTGAGTTCGCCGGCGAGGCGGCCGTGGATGTCGGCGCTGGGCTTGTTGAGGCCGACGATGGTGACGGTCTTGCCGCGCTGGGCGTACTTGGTCTCCACCGCGTCGAGGGCGGCGACGGAGGAGGCGTCCCAGATGTGCGCGTCGGTGAGGTCGATGACGACGTCGTCGGGGTCGCCGGCGTAGTCGAACTGGTACACCAGATCGTTGGAGGAGGCGAAGAACAGCTCGCCGGTGACCGCGTAGACGACGTGCCCGCCGTCGGGGTCGACGACGCCGGAGACGTTGACAAGGTGGGCGACGCGGCGGGCGAAGACCACCATGGCGGCCAGCGAGCCGGCCACCACGCCGACGGCCAGGTTGTGGGTGGCTACCACGCACACCACGGTGACGGCCATGACCAGCGTCTCGCCCAGCGGCATCCGCTTCAGGGTTTTCGGCTGGATGGAGTGCCAGTCGAAGGTGGCGACGGAGACCAGGATCATCACCGCGACCAGGGCGGCCATCGGGATGTCGGAGACGACCGGGCCGAAGACGATGCACATCACCATGAGGAAGACCCCGGCGAGAAAGGTCGAGGCCCGGGTGCGGGCGCCGGAGGTCTTCACGTTGATCATCGTCTGGCCGATCATGGCGCAGCCGCCCATGCCGCCGAAGAACCCGGTGACGACGTTGGCGACGCCCTGGCCGACGGACTCGCGGGTCTTGCCCGAGTGGGTGTCGGTGATGTCGTCGACGAGCTTGGCGGTCATCAGCGACTCCATCAGCCCGACCAGCGCGAAGGCGAAGGCGTACGGGGCGATGGTGGTCAGCGTCCCGAACGTGAACGGCACGTCCGGGACCCCGGGCACGGGCAGCGCGGACGGCAGCTCGCCCTTGTCGCCGACGGTCGGCACGGCGATGCCGGCGGCGACCGTGAGGACGGTGAGGACGACGATCGACACCAGCGGCGCCGGCACCGCCTTCGTCACCTTCGGGAACAGCACCAGCAGCGCCAGGCCGGCGACGACGAGCGGGTAGACCGGCCACGGCACGTCGCGCAGCTCGGGCACCTGGGCCAGGAAGATCAGGATGGCCAGCGCGTTGACGAAGCCGACCATCACGCTGCGCGGCACGAAGCGCATCAGCCGGGCCACGCCCAGCGCGCCCAGCGCGATCTGCATCAGGCCGCCGAGGATGACGGCGGCGATGAGGTAGCCGAGGCCGTGCTCATGGTTCAGCGGGGCGATCACCAGCGCCATCGCACCGGTGGCGGCGGAGATCATCGCCTTCCGGCCGCCGACGACGGAGATCACCACGGCCATCGTGAACGAGGCGAACAGCCCGACGCTGGGGTCGACCCCGGCGATGATCGAGAACGAGATCGCCTCGGGTATCAGCGCCAGGGCGACGACGAGACCGGCGAGCACCTCGGTGCGGAAGACCTTCGGCGAGGCAAGGAAGTCGGGGCGGGACAGACGCGGCCGGACAGCCGCGGGCAGCAGTGAAGTCATCATCAGGCTTCCTTCGTGGATACGCCCGGCTTCAGCCGGGTGAGGAGAACGAAGCTCCTGCGAAGCAGGGCAACAGGCTGGGATTCGCTGCCAGGGCGGATCACATCCGCGGGGTGGTGAGCACGCCCGCCAAGATCAGTTTTTCTCAGCTGTCAGTCATCCCGGATAGGTTGGCGTGTATGACGACCGCGGCGCAGAGGGCAGGTGACGGGCACGTCCGCGTCACCTACCGGCTGCGTCTGTCGTCTGCTGCACGGGCCGCGCTCGAAGCCGAGTGGGACCGATGCCGCTGGGTGTGGAATGAGTGTGTTGCCAAGTCCAGGGCCGTCCACCTGTCCAATCGGGTGACTGGCGAGAAGCAGACGTGTGGCCCGGTGCAGCTCGCGGCGATGCTCACCGGGGCCCGCGCCCGCACCCCGTGGCTTCGCGAGGGCGCATGCGTTCCTCAGCAGCAGTTGATCCGCGGCTTCGGTAAGTCCCGCGCCAAGGCGCTCAAGGACATCAAGGCCGGGCTGCCGATGCGGCAGCGGGCCGGGATGCCCCGGTGGAAGAAGAAGCGCGAAGCACTGCCGACCCTCGAATACACCAAGCGGGGTTTCCGCCTGAAAGACGGCCGCCTGCACCTCGCGGGCGGCATCGTGGTGACGGTGGTGTGCTCGCGTGAGCTGCCCAAACCGCCGTCCTCGGTGCGCGTGTACCAAGACAGCCTCGGACACTGGTATGGCAGCTTCGTCGTGGCCGCCAGCGCCGAGGCTCTGCCGGCCACCGGCCGCGTGCTCGGTATCGACTGGGGTGTCAAGGAGACCGCGACCACCACCAGCGACGACCATGACCTTCCCCACGCTGAGCACGGGAAGAAGACTGCGCAGCGCCTCGCGCACTATCAGCGGATGATGGCCCGACGTCGCGCCCCGAAGGGGAAGCCGCAGTCGAACGGCTACCGCAAGGCACAGAGGCAGGCCGCGAAGCTGCACAAGAAGGTGGCCCGGCAACGCCGGGACGCTGCCCGCAAGTGGGCAAAGCGCGTGGTCCGCGACCACGACGCTGTGGCGGTCGAGGACTTCAAGCCGAAGTTCCTGGCGAGGACCACCATGGCCCGGAAGGCCGCCGACGCCGCGATCGGCGCGACCAAGGCCGCGCTGGTCGAGATGGCCCGTAAGCATGGCCGTGCCGTGCACCTTGTCCACCCCGCGCACACCACCATGGACTGCGCGCACTGCGATGCGAGAGCCAAGCATCGTCTGCCTCTCTCCGAGAGAACGTACACGTGCACCGCATGCGGAACTGTCTCGTCCCGGGACAAGAACTCCGCCCGCGTGATGCTCGTCCGGGCTGGACTGCAACCCGGCTAGTGCAGATCGTGTAAGACCTGCACCCCCGCCGGGGAGCCAGGCGACGTGAGCTAGGGATCCCCTGCTTCAGCTCGGGGAGGCGTCAAGCAACCGTTTCTCATCAGCCCCGCTGCCGGTCGGGCATCATTGCCCGGAAGTCTGCGGACGCTGCGCTCGGCACCCCCGTTGCGGGGTCGGCGGCGTTACGGTGACTTCCTCGTCAGGACTCTACCCTGACGTGAGGGAAGAGAGCGAACCGCAGGCTGTGAATCTCAGGTAAACCCCCGGCAAGATCCTGTGATCCTGCTCACCGGGAGCAGATTCGCATAATTCAAGGAAGGCGGACACGCAGACATGGACGGGAGCACGCGGCGATGACCAACGGGCGGATGCAGATCGGCGAGGTGGCCGAGCGCACGGGACTGTCGCTGCGCACGATCCGCCATTACGAGGAGGTCGGCCTCGTCGTCCCGTCCGCCCGCAGCAAGGGCGGCTTCCGCCTCTACACCGACGCCGACGTGGACCGGCTGAAGGTGATCCGGCGGATGAAGCCGCTGGACTTCTCCCTGGAGGAGATGCGCGACCTGCTGCAGGTCACCGACCGGCTCGGGGCCGTCGACGACCCGCCGACGAGCGAGGAGCGGGCCCGGCTCACCGAGCGGCTCGACTCGTACCGCAAGGTCGCCGACGCCCGCTGCGAGACGCTGCGTGCGCGGCTGGAGATGGCCGAGGACTTCGCCGCCACGCTGCGGCGGAAGCTCGGCGAGGACGCCTGACCTGGTCTTCGGGCGAGCAGGGGAGCGCGGCTACGCCGGCTCCCGGGCCTCCTGGGGCGGGGGTGCGGTACGCGCCACGTAGACGGTGTTGGCGGCCGTGCCGCCGCGCACCGGGTTGTCGAAAGTGACGACGTGGGCGGCGGATTCGGGGAAGACCTCGGCGAGCACGGCGGCGAAGTCCGCGCTGGGCGGGTCGTCGGACCACAGCGCGAAGACGCCGCCGGGGTGGAGCCGGCGGGCGAGCCGGCGAAGCCCCGCGGGGGTGTAGAACGGCGCGTGGCCCGGGTGCAGCACGTGGTCCGGCGCGTGGTCGATGTCCAGCAGGACGGCGTGGAAGCGGCGGTCCGGCGTGCCGGGGTCGAATCCGGGTCCGTCGCCCGCCAGGGCGAAGAAGTCCCCCCGGACCAGTCGGCAGCGGTCGTCCGCGGTCAGTTCCGCGCCGAGCGGCGCGAGGTGCCGCCGGTGCCAGTCGATCACTTCGCCGAGGGCCTCGACGACGACGAGCGAGCGGACGCGCTCGTCGCGCAGCACCGCCCGGGCGGTGTACCCGAGGCCGAGCCCGCCGACGACCACGTCGAGCCCGTCGCCGGGCAGCTGCTCAAGACCGAGTTCGGCGAGGGCGACCTCGCCGGCGGTGAAGAGGCTGGACATCAGGAACTCGTCGTCGAGCTTGACCTCGTAGACGTCGGCCTCCGCGGCGGGGTCCCGGCGGCGGCGGAGGGTGAGGGCGCCGATCGGCGTGGTCCGGTGGTCGATCTCTTCGAAACGTGCGCTCATGCGGCTCTCTCTCGACGGCCCGGGGGAGGCCCGGTCCGTGGTTGCGCCCGTTACCGGCCCTCGCGCAGGCCGGCGGCGGGGTCGGTGGTCAGCCAGCCGCGGGCGCCCCAGAAGTCGACGGCGCGGCGGAGGGTGTCGATCGCCCGCCGGCCCGCGGGGCCGTCGCGGTCCTCCCAGCGGCTGTCGAACCACGTGCTCAGCTTCTGCGCGGCGTCCGGGCCGTCGAGGGCGTCGAGGCGGTGGTACGAGCCGAGGTGGGTGCCGAGCAGGAGCAGGGCGGTGTGGTCGACGTCGCCGGAGGCGTCGGCGAGGAAGGCGGCGACGGCCTGCCGCACCGTGGGCACGGCGGCGGGCTTGGCGGCGGGCGTGGACGTGCCGCGGCCACGCGGCGCGCGGTCCGCCGCGGGGCCCTTGGCCCCGGCGGTGCCGGTGCGGCCCTCGGG
>NZ_BAAAPF010000057.1:0-26141 GCF_039531005.1 Streptomyces synnematoformans | reverse complement strand
CCCAGACCGCGGCGCCGGTCCCGCCGCCCACGTCGAGGTGGCCGTCCGGCTCCCAGCCGGGCGCGGCGCCGGCCAGCGCGCGCAGCGCGGCCCGTACGGCCTGGAAGGTGGCCGGCATGCGGTACGCGGCGTACGCCGCCACGTCGTCCCGGTCGGGCAGCGCCTGGGCGGGGGCGCCGGCGCGGTATCCGGCGACGAGCCGCTCCACGGCCGCGGCGGTGTGCCGCGCGCCCGCTCCGTCGAGCAGCCGCCCGAGCCCGGCGCGGAGATCATCCTCGGCATTCACGCCCCGAGCCTACGGCCCGCCGCACCCCGCCAGAACGCCGCACCGGACCCGCCGGTGCGCCGCCGGTGCCGGTTGCATCGGCGCCCTCGCCGGGAGGCGGTCAGCGCAGCCGCTTGCCCTCGTCCGGCCGGAACGTCGCCACCAGCGCCAGACACAGCACCGCGATCCCGATCCGCCCCGTCGCCTGCAGCAGCGGCCCGCGGAGCAGGATGAACGAGTACCCCGCGATCAGCGGGACCACCGTCGCCAGCACGTTCCCCGGATCGCGCGACATGTGTCCCGACTCCGCGAACCTCCGGTCCGTCCGCGCCGCCGCGTACCCCACGAGCAGCAGCCCGCCCGTCATCCCCAGCGGCCCGAAGTCCAGCCACAGCTCCGTCCACAGCGGCGAGGACAGGTTGACGTTCGTCATCCCCATCCACGTGCCCACCTTCACGCCCGAGTCGAGCTGCTTGCCGTCCCACACCGACCGCGGCACGAAGAAGAACGCCGAGGACGCCAGCTGCTTGCCGTAGGTGTGGCCGGTGCCCGAGTCCACGTACGAGATGGTGTTCGCGAACATCACCGTCTGGTCGTAGTCCTTCATCACCAGCGGCTCCAGCACCGACCCCGACCGCGTCTCCTTCCGCCCGGAATCGTCGTAGCGGAACTTGTCCGCGAACGGGAACAGCAGCACCGCCAGCGCCACGCCCCCGGCGAGCGCCGCACGGTAGACGACGGGACTGCGCGGGAACGCGGTGAACAGCAGCGCGAAGGCGACCGTCAGGAACCAGTACCGCGGGTTGGAGATCGGGTTGTTCACGATCCCGTTGACCAGGACGAGCCCCGCCCACGGCAGCACCACGCCCGGCTGCCGCCTGGCCCGCCGCGACGTCACCAGCCAGCGCGTCATCATCAGCAGCGCCAGCAGCGCCGGGACCGTACCGAAGCCGCGCAGGAACGCCGAGCCGACCTGCGAGCCGGACGTGCCGCCGCCGGTCAGCTCGTCGCTGATCGCCTGGCGGCTGTCGAAGAACGGCGCCGGGCCGCCGAAGGACGCGATGAGCAGGCCGCTGCCCGCGTACGCGAAGATCACCAACAGGTACAGCCGGTGCTTGTTGACCGACGCCGCCGGCCGCGGCCGGCTCAGCCGGGCCTCCGACGCGTGCCGCGACAGCAGCGCGCCGACGTCGAACGCGACGAAGCCGGCGAGCACCAGCGCCACCGCCATCGTGAAGTCGCCCCGGGTGCCGACGACGGGCGTCGGCGTCTGCTCCAGCACGATCTGCGCCAGCGGCGCGACGCCCATCGCGACGTAGCAGAAGAGCCACACGGTGCCCTGGATCAGCCGCCGCCGGGTGGTGAGGACCATCGCGGACAGCCGGGCGCCCGCGTAGCAGGTGGTGGCCAGCTGGAGCCAGAACACCCCGTCCCGCACGTCGGGCTGGGAGCGGCCGGCGACGGCCAGCGGGAGGACGAAGACGAGCGCGACGACCAGCGGGACGGAGAGGGCGCGGGAGAGCACCGCGCGGGGGGCGGGGCTCTTGGGGATGACGAAGGGGGCGAACGGGCGCCAGGTCCGGCTGCCGATGCGTGGGCCGGCGGCGTGGTCGGCGCCGATGCCGGTGTCGGCACGGTTGCCGTCGCCGGTGCGTGGGCCGGTGTGTGGACCGGTGCCGTGGCGCGTACGGCGGGCGGCCTTCGCGGCCAGCGGCGCCATCCGGATCTGGACGGTCTCGTCGAGCGGCGCCCGGGCCTCGCCGTCGCCCTCGCCGGGCCGTCGTCCGCCCGATCGGTCTGCCATTACCGGAATTGCCCCCGCCCGTATCGTCCCGTATACCCGTCCCGCAACCGAAGACAGTCTAAAGAGGCGTCGGGTTGTGCGCCGGGTAGGCTCCGGGAACACACGTACGGTGCCGGGGGGTGCCGAGGAGGGGACCGTCTTGAGAATTCTGCATGTCGTCACACTGCACACGCCCACGAACGACTTCGGCGGCCCCACGCGCGTCGCGCTCAACCTGTCGAAGGGGCTCCGCGCCCGGGGCGTCGACTCCCGCATCGCCACCCTCGGCGACGGCTTCGACGGCCCGCTGCCCCGCGACATCGACGGCGTGCCCACCTGGATGTACCAGGCCAAGCACGTGCTGCCGCGGTTCGAGGTGAGCGGCATCACCTCGCCCGCGCTGCTGGCCCGCGCCCGCCGCCTCGTCCGCTCCGCCGACGTCGTGCACGTCCACCTCATGCGGGACCTCATCACGCTGCCGTTCGCCCTCATCGCCCAGCAGGCCGGGGTGCCGGTGGTGCTCCAGACCCACGGCATGATCGACCCCACCGAGAAGCCGGTGGCCCGCGCCGTGGACGTGCTCGGGCTGCGCCGCGCGCTGCGCAAGGCGGGCGCGACCCTCTACCTGACGGAGTTCGAACACGGCGAGATCCAGGCCGTCGTCCCGGACACCCCCCTGACCCGGCCGCGCCGCCTCGTCAACGGCGTGCTGCCGCAGGAGCGCCGCCCCGCGCGGACCGAGGGGCCGCCCACGGTCGTCTACGTCGCGCGGGTGCAGGAGCGCAAGCGGCCGGAGGACTTCATCCGGGCGATCCCCGTGGTGCTGGCGAAGTACCCGGACGCCCGCTTCGTCCTCGCCGGCCCGGACACCGGCGCGCTGGCCGAGCCGATGATGCGGCTGGCCGAGGAGCTGCGGGTGTCGGACTCGGTGTCGTACGTCGGCTCCCTCACCCCCGACGAGGTGCTGGCCCAGCACCGCGCCGCCGACGTCTACGTACTGCCGTCGGTGGTCGAGCCGTTCCCCGTCTCCGTACTGGAAGCCATGTCGGTCGGCGTCCCCGTGGTGATCACCCGCACCTGCGGCCTCGGCCCCGACGTGGCGGAAGCCGGCGCGGGCCGGGTCCTCGACAGCAGCGCGGACGCCGACAACGGCCCGCTGGTCGGCCAGGCCGTACTGGAACTGCTGGACCCGGCCGCCAACGAGGAGGCGTCACAGGCGGCCTGGCAGCTGATCAACGACCGGTTCGCGATCGACGGCGTAGTCGACACCCTGCTGAACGTCTACGACGAGGTCCGCCGCTGAGCCGCCGGCGCGGACGGCGCGGACGGCGCAGCCGCGTGACCGGCCGGGCGATCGGCCGTCCGGCGCATCGCGCCGAAGCGACGGCGGGAACCCCACCGGGCCCCCTGCCAGGCCGTAGTCGTGCATCGGGCCACTGCTCCGGCCCGCGCTGAGCATGCAGTTCAGCTCATCGCTCGCCCCGTTGAAGACCCGGCTGCGCATGTTGCCCAGCGCGCTCTTCGGTACCCGAAAGCGGACGGCCGCCGGAATGCCGCCGCGCGGGCCGTCCTGGCGCTCGCCCAGGGACACCTGCCGCGCCTCGTTCATCACCTCTGCGCGCTCCGGTCCGCCTGCCGGTCGAGTTCGGTGGTGCAGGTGGCGCGGCCGTGGGGGCCGGTGGCGGTGGCGCGTTGGCGGTGGTGGCCGTTGATGGTGAGGGTGCAGGTGGCGTTGGTGCCGTTGGCGGGGAGGACGACGGTGAGGGTGGCGTTCTTGCTCCGTGGTACGTCGACGGTGGTGGTCCAGGGCAGTTCGGCGTCGGGCAGGACGGTGGTGCCCTTGGGGTTGTTGCCGAGGTAGGTGAGGTGGGCGGTGCCGGTGCCGTGGACGGTGTAGGTGACGGGGGTGGTGGGGGTGTGGCGTTCGGGGGGTGCGGGGTCGTCGTCGCCGCGGGTGAGGCCGTAGGCGAGGAGGCCGGCCGCGGCGGCGGCTACGAGCGTGGCGGTGAGGATGCGGCGGCGGTGTGGGGGGACGGGGGGTGGGTGTGGGTTTTCGGGTGGGGTTTCCGCGGTGGTCGCGGTGTGCATGGGTGGGATTCCCGTCTTTGGTGTTTGTGGATTCGGGTATGGAGCGTAGCGGGTGTGGGAGCCGAATGTAATTGGGCAGCTCTGCGGCTTGGGTTTTGGAGTGGTGGGGTGCTTGCTTTGCCGGGTGGTGAATTCCGGGTGATCTGACGGTTCGGGGGACGTCTGCGGGGGTGGGCGAGGGGTGTGTCTCGTAGTTGGCGGGATTTCGCCGTCTGTGGTGGAGGTCTCGGTTTGGGGTGGGGGTGTGGTTGTGGGGCGGGGTGCTGTGGCGGATTGACCGGGCGGTCTTCTGGGTCTGTGTGTGTGCGTGGCGTTACGGTGTGCCGCCAGTTGGGGTGTTTTTGTCTGTGTTCGTCGTGTATCGGTGTGTGTTTGACAGGTGCACGGCTGTCCGTTGAGGATCGCTGCTACCCCCCCATGTGATGTGTGCGTTGTGCTGGCCGGGTATTCGCCCGTCTGGATATTCGGTGTGCTGTTTTCCGCGTGTGTGCGTGTGCGCGGGGATGGCGTGGAGGGGATACGGGATGCGGGCTCGGCTGGCGCGGTTCGTTTCGTCGGTGGTAATGGCGGCTTTGATGGTGGCATTGCTGCCGCAGCCGGCTTTTGCGGCGGGTTCCACCCCGGGACTGGGCGGGGCGGTGGATACGGTCACGGGCTGGTTCACCGACCACGGTGAGGACGACGACGAACCGCCGTCGAGCGACAGCCGGGCTCCTGCGGGCCGGGAGAAGTTGCCTGCGGGGAAGGCGGAGCCGGCGGCGAAGCGGGTGAAGGAACTGGCCGGCCGGCGGACGCCGGAGGCGCGGTTCTGGCGGATGTCGGACGGTGGGGTCCAGGCGGAGCTGGCGGCGGCGCCGACGTCGTATGAGACGCGTGGCGGATCATGGAAGCCGATCGACACCGCGGTGACCAAGACCGGCGCCGAGGGCTACGCCTATGCCAACACCACCAACTTAGCCAGGAGTTACTTCGGCGATACGCCTGGGCGGCTGCTGAAGGTGGAGGGGGAGCTGGGCCAGTCGGTGACGTTCGGCCTGAAGGGTGTGGACGGGGCACTGAAGCCGCGGGTGGAGAAGGACACGGTCACCTACGAGGACGCCGTGGGTGGGGCGGATCTGTCGTATCGGGTGGGTGCGGGGGAGGTGAAGGAGGACATCGTCCTGGCCGAGCGGCCGGAGGGTGCGGTGTCGTTCACGTTCACGATGGAGGTGACCGACGGGCTGACGCCGAAGGCGCGTCAGGACGGGTCGGTGGCGTTCTTTCACGAGACGCGCAGGGCGCCGGTGGTGGTGATCCCGGCGCCGTTCATGACCGATGCGGCGAAGGACGCCTCCTCTCCGTACGGGCGTGCGTGGAGCCCGAAGGTGACCCAGGAGCTGTCCCGTGACGGCAGGGGATGGGAGCTGACGATCACGCCGGACGCGCGCTGGCTGGCCGCGGACGAACGTGAGTATCCGGTGAAGATTGATCCGACGATCACGATTGCGCCGTCGGCGGCCGAGTCGCAGGACGTGATGGTGCTGTCGGATCAGCCGGGGGTGAATTTCGCGTCGGCGTGGAATATGTCGGTGGGCACGACGGAGACGGGGGTGGCCCGGTCGCTGATCAAGTTCCCGCTGGATGAGATCCCGGCGGGGGTGACGGTGGATGCGGCGCGGCTGAGTCTGTACTACGACCAGGCGCACACCACCGGCGGCAAGAAGGTGAAGATCCAGGCGTATGAGGCCACGGGTGCGTGGGATGAGTTGTCGGCCACGTGGGAGAACACCAAGTCGCTGGTGGGGGATTTGTCGGGGACGAAGCTCGTACTGGACGACGGCCGCGCGGGGACGGCCGGGGCGGGCGAGTGGACCCGGGTGGCCGGTGCCGGTTACGAGTCGGACTACCGCTACAACCAGAACTCGGTGACGGGCGAGTCGTACATGTGGCGGCCGGAGATACACGACGGCGGAACGTATCTGGCGGATGTGCATCTGCCGGGGGTGTCGGACGCGGCGTCGGAGGCGTCGTATGAGGTGCGCCATCGGGGCGGGACGAGTTCGTTCACGGTGGACCAGCGGGGTTCGTCGGGTCGGTGGGTGGACTTGGGCGCGGGGCAGATGTCCTTCGGTAAGGGCACCGCGGGCAGCATCACCTTGGGCGATACCGGGGATGCGGGGGCGAAGACGGTTGCGGATGCGGTGCGGTTGGTCGACCGGGCGGAGGCGTGGAAGGACGCGGGGGAGTACAACGAGTGGCACGGCTTCCCGGTGAAGAACTCGGTGCAGGAGTGGGTCGACGGCTCCCTGCCCAACAACGGGTTCATCCTCAAGGCGTCGGATGAGAGCCCGCGGGGCACGGATGCGCTCGGCGGGCCGCGGTATGAGTCGGGTGATGCCGACTACGGGGGCGAGACTGCGAGCATCCCCAGGCTGACGGTGTCGTGGGGGCGTATCGGGGCGGCGTTGGAGTCGCCGACGGTGGTGCACGGCACGGGCCCGGAGCTGCACTGGAAGCCGTACACGAACACCGCCGGGGACGCGGGGGCGGACTTCGTCGAGTACCAGATCCACCGCTCCACGCGGCAGGCGTTCACGCCGTCGGCGTCGACGCTGATCGCCCCGATCGGCAACCGGACGGCGGACAGTTTCACCGATACCACCGCGACGCCGTCGCCGGATCCGGGTCCGGAGATCGGGAAGGTGTACTACTACCAGCTCGCGGTGAAAACCGCGGATGGTGATCTGCTGGGCTCGCCGACGCGGATTGTGGGGATCCCCAAAGCGGGCCGGACGATGAAACTCATCCAGGGCAAGTCCGGCGGGGCGGTGAAGGACACCACGCTGTCCTCTCAGCAGCCCGACACCCCCCAGGACACCATTCAGTCGTGGGGGGTGGGGCAGAACTGGCTGTCTGTGGGGAACAACTCCGGCACCTACGGCACGACCCGGGCGCTGCTGGACTTCGACACGACGTCGATCCCCGCCACGGCGACGGTGGTGGAGTCGCAACTGCAGATGTGGGGAACCCAGACCACCCGCGATGAGGGGTCGACCGGCGCGGTGTACGAGCTGCGGCCGCTGCAGAAGGGCTTCGGTGAGGGCGCCGCCACCTGGAACAACAACACCTCCACCGGAACATGGGCCACCCCGGGCGGCGACTACCGCGCGACGGTCGCCGACACGGTGCCGCAGTGGACCGAGGAGGTGGGCCGGCACTGGTGGGACGCCACGTCGTTGACCCAGGGCTGGGTGACCGATCCGTCGTCCAACAAGGGGGCGATGGTCAAGCTTGCCGACGAGTCCTCCAGCACGACGCGGGAGCGGTCGCTGTGGCTGTCGAGTGAGGGGCAGGACCAGCAACTCGGGCCGCTGCTGCGGGTGATCTACGTCGACGCCACCGCCGAGTCGACCTACCGCGTGCCGGGCACCCCGCAGCGGATGGCGGCGGGCACCACCCATGACCTCAAGGTGACGTTCACCAACACCACCGACTTCACCATCAACGGCAGCAACTCCGACGGCTGGGGACTGTCGTACCGATGGACGCTTCCCGACGGCAGCACCCCGCCCGGCCTGGGCCAGCCGGTCATCACCGACCTGCCCGCCTCGATCCGGCCCGGCAGCGAAGTCACCGTCACCGCCAGGGTCAGAACACCGCCGGCCGACTTCGACGCGGGGAACAACGACCGTACCGGCTACCGCCTGACGTGGGACGTCTACGCGCCCTCGCTGGATGCGTGGTTGTCTGAGCGGCACGGCATCCCTGCCCTGACCCAGCGCGTGGCCGTCGAAGAGACCACCTCCAACCACCTCGGGCTGGAGAAGTTCTACTCCTACACCGGCACGCCCACGGGCGCGGGGTCGTCGGCGGTGAACAACGCCGCCAGCGGCAACACGGTGTTCTCCTACAACGCGTTCACCAACCCCGGCCGCGGGCTGAACACCTTCTTCCGCATCGCCTACAACTCCCTCGACACCTTCGACACCGGCACCGGATACGGGTTCTCCACCCAGGCCGCGGGCCCGTTACGCCTGGGAGCGCCGCTGGTGTTCCATCCCGGTGGAAGTCCGATCGAGGTGCGGTGGCTGGACGGCGACGGCACCACCCACGTCTTCACCAAGCAGGCTGACGGTACCTTCAAGGCCCCCGCCGGTTTCCACTACAAGCTCGCACCCAAGTCGAATCTGGACTGCACCCCGGCCAACGACCCGATCCCGGACGCCTGGACGGCAACCCGACCGGACGGCACCAGCTTCTTCTTCGGCTGCGACGGCTACCTGACCCAGGTCGTCGACTCCAACGGCAACACACAGACCTACGCGTATACCGAGCGTGTGTCGCACAACCGGCCGGTGAAGTTCCTCGACTCGATCACCGACCCCGCCGGCCGGAAAACCCTGGACATCGACTACTACCGCCAGGGCGACGCCAGCTACGAGTATATCAGCAACACCGGCCAGCAGGTCACCGGCACGAACCTGACCAACCCCGAGATCTACGACCACGTCAAGTCGGTCACCGACATCTCCGGCCGCAAGCTCGCGTTCTACTACACCGACAAGGGCCTGCTGGGCCGCATGGTCGACGGGGCTGGTTCCGGACAGCCGAAGGAGTTCGACTTCACCTACGACGCCACCCAGGGCAACAAGAACGTCAAACTCGTCGGCGTCCAGGACCCACGCCAGAACACCACCGGGCTCGAATACAACGATCCCAGCACCGGGGATGACCCGAAGTACCACTGGTGGACCAAGCAGATCACCGACCGGCGCGGCAACGACACCGGGTTTGTCTACATGACCAACGCGGGCACGCCGGAGTTCACCGACACGCGGGTAACCGACGCCGAGGGCAACGTCACCGACACCACCACCGACGACTTCGGCCGCCCGGTCACCACGGTCAACGCCAAGAACGAAACCACGCAGATGTCGTGGGACGCCGACAACAACGTCACCTACCTCCGGGAGAACAACGGCGCCGAGTCAGCATTCTGCCATGACCCGGTCACCGGCTACCCCCTGTGGCAACGCGACCCGGAGCAGAACAACGCCGCTGGCGGCGTCCCGCCACCCACCGACTGCACCGACGGCAACACCCCCGACAACGCAACGGTGTTCCAGTACGCGGAGCGCACTGCCGACGGCTACGTGAAGGACCTGACGGGCAAATCCTCGCCCGAGGGCCGTGCCTGGAGTTTCGGCTACGACACCAACGGCAACCTGGTCTCGGTCACCGACCCCAAGGGCACCGCCACCGCAGACGAGGGCGACTACACCACCCGCTACACCTACGACGCCCACGGCCAGCTCAAGTCGGCGACTGATCCGCGTGGGAACACCACCACCCACGCCGACTTCACCTCCACCGGCTACCCGCGGCTGATCACCGACCCGCAGGGCAACGGCACCGACTTCGTCTACGACGAACGCGGCCAGGTCACGAAGGTCACCGACGCTCTGGAAAAGACCACCACCCAGGCCTACGACACCTTCGGCCGCCCGGGCGAGAACCGCGTGCCCAAGGATCAGGACGACTCGGTGTTCATCACCACCCCCGCCCCGGTCTACGACGCCAACGACAACATCACCCGCTCCACCGCCCCCAACGGCGCGATCTCCACCGCCGTCTACGACCCGGCCGACCTGGTCACCTCAGCCACAGGCCCGGACAACAACAACACCGGACGGGAAACCCACTACACCTACGACCGCGTCGGCAACCTCCTGACCACGACCGAGCCGAAGGGCGTCGGCACCCCCGACGTGGCCGGCGACTACACCACCACCAACCACTACAACGCGGTCTACCAACTCACCGACGTGGTCAACGCTGACGGTGACAAGGTCTCCTACCGCTACGACGATGTCGGCAACCTCACCCACGTCATCGACCCCAAGAAGAACGAGACGCCGCAGACCGACGACTTCACCACCAAAACCGACTACGACCTCAACCACCGCCCCGTCACGGTCACCGACGCCGCAGGCGAGACCACCACCACCGCCTACGACAAAGACTCCCTGGTCATCTCCACCACCGACCAGGCCGGCAAGACCACTGAGGTCGACTACGACCCGCGCGGCCTGCCCGTCGAACAACGCGTGCCGTATACGGACACGACGACACGCACCACGAAGTTCACCTACGACCAGGCCGGCAACCGCACCAAGGTCGAAACCCCCCGCGGCACCGCCACCGCAACCGCAGGCGACTTCACCCTGCGCACCACCTACGACGAACTCAACCGCCCCACCCGCCGGTACCAGCCCTACGACCCGGGCGACGCCCGCTACAACGACCCCGACATCTACACCGAGACCCGCTACGACGAGGTCGGGCGTATCGCCACGGTCTCCGCGCCGCCCTCGGCGGGCCAGACGGTGCGCAACGACACCACCTACGAGTACTTCGACACCGGCTGGATCCGCACCGCCACCGACCCGTGGGAGATCATCACCCGCTACGACTACAACGACCTCGGCCAGCAGACCAACCGGCGGCTGATCTCCGCGGGCGAGGAAACCACCGAACGCCCGATGAACTGGTTCTACTACCCCGACGGTTCGCTGCGGACCCGCAAGGACTCCGGCGTCCCCGACGGCTCCGCGGTGGTCCTGGTCGACAACTCCGACACCCAGCACACCTCCACCGCAGGAACCTGGAAGACCTCGAAGTCCATCGCCCTGTCCGGCGAGTCGAAGGACACCGGGTTCAACCACCGCACCCAGGCATCAGACCGCGGGTCGTTCACCTGGCAGACCATCATCCCCCGCGATGGGGAGTACACCGCCTACGCCAAGTACCCGCAGAAGTCGGACGCGGGCACCGCCACGTACCGCATCGACCACGCTGGCGGGAAGGCGACCAGCAAGGTCGACCAGGCCGAGAACGCCGGCCGGTGGGTGAAGCTGGGCACGTACCGCTACAAGCAGGGCATCAAGTCGATCACCGTCTCCGGAACCGGTCAGGGCACCGTCAGCGCGGACGCCGTCAAGCTGGTGCGCTCCTACGACGCCGCGGCTGACGCCGAGGAGAAGGTCTTCGGCTACCGCTACGACCGCAACGGCAACCTCACCGACATCGACGACACCAGCACAGGCGCCAGGATCGACGCCTACACGATGGCCTACACCGGCCTGAACCAGCTGCAGAAGGTCACCGAAAACCTCGTCGGCGAACCGAAGAAGACCACCGCGTTCACGTACGACGCCAACGGTCAGCCGGAGACCGCCACCCACCCTGACCAGTGGGCCGGCTACACCTACAACGCGCGGAACCTGATCGAGACGGTCAAGATCGCCGACACCACCTCGGAGACGGACCCGACCCGCAAGACCACCCGCTACACCTACACCCCCCGCGGCATGGTCGATGTGGAGACCAAAGCCAACGGCAACCAACTCGACCACGGCTACTACGACAACGGCGCCCTGAAGACCAGCCGCGAGACCATCGACGGCACCCTGGTGTCCTCCCACACCTACAACTGGGACCCCAACGGCAACAAGGCCGAAGACATCTTCAGCCGCACCAACGCCGACACCGGCGCGCTGGCGGACACCACCAGCACCTACACCTACGACCCCGCAGACCGCATCACCCAGCTCACCAAGACCGGCCTGGGCGCCGGCACCGAAACCTACGTGCACGACGCGAACGCCAACGTCGTCGAGCAGAGCATCGACGGTGTGACCACCCGGTTCGACTACAACCGCAACCGGCTGCAGCAGGCCACCGCCACCGGCGACGGCTCCGGCGGCACCACCTCCGCCTACACCTACGACCCCTACGGGCGCCTGGAGACGGTCACCGCCGACGGCAAGACCCTGGAACGCAACACCTACGACGGCTTCGACCGCATAGCCGAACACACCAAGCTCCAAGATGACGGCACCACGGCGACGACGACGTACACCTACGACCCGCTGGACCGCACCACCTCCACCACCACCGGCGCCGGCACTACGAGCCCGAAGACGACCGACTACACCTATCTCGGCCTGTCCAAAGAAGTACTCGACGAACGAGTCGGATCCGAGATCACCAAGTCCTACCAGTACGGGCCGTGGGGACAACGCCTCTCGCAGATCACCCACAAGCCCGACGGCACCCAGCAACTCGGCGTCTACGGCTACAACAGCCACTCCGACGTCGAGACCATCACCGGCGAAGGCGGCAACACCGACGCCACCTACGGCTACACCGCCTACGGCACCAACAACGACGCCGAATTCACCGGCATCGACAAGCCTGACCCGGCGAATCCGGACAAGGACGCCTACAACCCCTACCGGTTCAACGCCAAGCGCTGGGATGCCGCCACCGCCACCTACGACATGGGCTTCCGCAACTACAGCCCCGGCCTCAACCGCTTCCTCACCCGCGACACCTACAACGGCGCCCTCGCCGACATGCAACTCGGCACCGACCCCACCACCGGCAACCGCTACGCCTTCACCGGCGGCAACCCCACCACCAACATCGAACTCGACGGCCACCGCCTCGCCTGCGGCGGAGAAGGCGGCGAATCGGCTGCCTGCCCGTCCGGGCACAACCAGAACACCGGCTACACCCCCAGCCAAGACGAGGAAGTCTCCATCACGCCCGACGAGGACGGCTCGTCAATCGAAGTTGAAGAGCAGCGCATCCCGACGGAAAAGGAGCTCGCGGCCTGGTATCCGACACAGTCCCATCAGGAGGGACTGGAGACGTGGACGGCAAGCCGGTGCCGTAACCCCGAGGAACAGGACAGCTTCTGCTCTGCCGCCGAGAAACTGGGCTGGATATCGTTCGACAGCCCCGGCCTGGATGTCCTGGGAGTCCTCGGCATCCGGGATGCCCTCGACTGTATCAACGAGCGTGACGGCGGAGCGTGCGTGTGGGCGCTCACGGATGTAGCCACCCGTGGCGCAAGCAAGCTGCTGAAGGTAGGGAAGCTCTGCAAACGACACAGTTTCACCCCCGGCACGCGCGTCCTTCTCGCCGACGGCACAACCAAGCGGATTGAAGACGTCGAGGCCGGTGACCGCGTCGTCGTCACCGACCCCGACACCGGCGAAACCACCACCCGCACCGTCAAACGACTCATCACCACCCACGACGACAAGGACTTCGTCCGTCTCACCTTCACTACCCAAGACGGGCAAACGGGACAGGTCGCCGCCACCACCACCCACCCCTTCTGGGCCGAGCACGCCGGCGAATGGATCGACGCCGGCGACATCCTCCCCGGCACAACCATCCGCACCGCCACCGGCACCACAGTCACCGTCCAGGCCGCTGACCACTACACCAAACGCCAAACCACCCATGACCTCACCATCAACGACATCCACACGTACTATGTACTCGCGGGCGACACCCCGATACTCGTTCACAACTGTGCGGCGAAGCGCGGGCCGAAGCCGGCTGGCACGGGGCCGCATAATTTGAAGATCGACGAGGTAGCAGGTCAAGTAACAGACGGTGTCGTAATTGCTGGAGGGGCGCGGCTGCCCGAAAGGGCAATTGCAACTCCAGGTGGATTTAAAGGTTCGCGACGTCCGGATATTCTGGTTCAGCGAGCTGATGGTAGCGTGTACGGGGTTAATGTCGGCAAGCAGGCGAAGTCTGGTGCTCCGATAAAGCGTGAAGCTGAAGCTATCGCCGATCTCGAAGGTGTGGGCATCGAGATGCACTTCGTTGCTTATAATTGAGGGCGATATGACGCGAGTGGTATTCCAATTTCACGCCGACCGCGATGAGCTCGTCGCGCTAGCTGGAGAGTGGGCGGCTCGGCTTGGTCTCTACATGGCGTGGGAGAGATTTTTTCCTGATTACCGTGTTCAGGCTGTAACACCTGACGAATTGGTGGGCGTTCGGGAGCATCAACTAAGTGAGATCAGCCGGATTTCGCTGAGTTTGTGTCAGTTGGAGCTGGATGCCGACTCTTCTTTGGGTCACGTGAAATGCAACCCGGGAATTCTGACAATCCTGCTTGGCGAGCAGTCGGATAGCTTTATCGGTGAATCCTTCCTGGCTGCTGTGGCTGAAAGTGAAGAGCAGCTTAAAGTGTGGAGGAAAGTTCGAGGTTTCGCACTGAAGTCCACTTGCAAAGGTGCCTGGATTGTTAATGGAATGACCGGTGTGCGTCAGCGGAGTGACAGTCATCGGTACACCCCCAAGGTTAGAGAAATGGCGGGATCCGGCGTTCGAGTAGTCGGTCCTTCGGAGTGGATTGAGTACTTTCTGGATTAACCGGTTTCTGCTCATCCTGGATCCACCGTGCACCCGGCGGTGTCCTTCTGGAGTGCCGCGCACGTACTTCAAGCCGGATCCGGTATCTCACGGATATCCGACGAATATAGACTACTTCAATGCGCAATGAGAGCGACCTGCACTGCAGGGTCTGTGGTCTGCTGCAGTGTGATCCGCCCTGAGGAGTAGATGGTAAGACCCCGAGCTACGAGATCTGTGATTGCTGTGGGGTCGAATTCGGGTACGAAGACGCAACGACTGCGGGCGTCGTCCGAGCAAGAAGGAAGTGGAGGGAGTCAGGATATAGGTGGATGGAAAGTGCGGCGCGCCCGGAAGACTGGGAGCCCGGTGTGCAACTGCAGAACGCTTGGCGTGTGGAAGATCGAGACGCTGGATCGACCCCATAGGCGTCGTAGTGTGAGCAGACCCACGACATTGGTTTGGAAGGGTGAGGTGAGGCTCTCGCTGGGCCCGTGGATCCAGTGTAAATGGAGGTCATGTACGGGCCGTGGGGACAACGCCTGTCGCAGATCACCCACAAGCCCGACGGCACCCAGCAACTCGGCGTCTACGGCTACAACAGCCACTCCGACGTCGAGACCATCACCGGCGAAGGCGGCAACCCCGACGCTACTTACGGCTACACCGCCTACGGCACCAACAACGACGCCGAATTCACCGGCATCGACAAGCCTGACCCGGCGAATCCGGACAAGGACGCCTACAACCCCTACCGGCTCAACGCCAAACGCTTCGACGCCGCCACCGCCACCTACGACATGGGCTTCCGCAACTTTTGAAGGGTAAAATGAAACTGGCCCTGAAGGTAGGTACCAAGATAGTCCTTGGTACGCCCCTCGGCGCTGCAGCAACCTGGCTGGACTTCCAGATGAACCCCGCGACCGAGGAGGAGAAGATTCTGTTCGACCCCGACATATGGAAGCTTCTTGGCGACTGGGACTTCTGGACCGGTCCGTGACGTATAGCTGAGACCACCGAGGAAAGGAGGTAAAGGCAACTGTGGGCGGATCACCGATGGCTAAGGAGTATCCTCTTCCAGTCGGTCTTTTGATTACTCAGTTCTTGGCCGGCGCCTTCTTTCTGGTGGTTGGTGCGTGGACCTTATCCCCAATGGTGGTGGACAAGGTTGAGCTCAGCGGACGTACGGAAGAGGTTGCCGGGACTCTGGCAGAGGATCCGTTGAGTTGTTCCAACGGATGTCGGGTGCGTTACGAGGTCGATGGACAGGAGGTCACTGGGCAACTGTCCGTCAATGCCAATCTAAAGATGCGTCATGAGGGAGATGCGCTCGACTTGGTCTACGATCCAGTAGAGCCGCAGAGGGTTGCACTAAAAGGCGACCTAAATCTTATGGCAATCGCATTAAGGGCTATTCTTCCATTTTTGGGAATTGTATTTTTGTTCAGTGCCCTGCGTCGCGGCCAGCGGTTGCGAAAACGTCAGAATTAAGGCGGCTGATGGTCGGAGTCTCGCCTCGCTTCTGTGTGAGAAGGGGATGAGTCCGCACGTGGCACATGGCAGCAGTCATACGATGTTATGCTGGCAATGCCGCATGTACCCGGCCGAGGAGGAAGACGGGCGGTGCACTGGCTGCCCGGTGGCTTCGCTGCCGACGGGAGTGAGCGCCGTACCGCTAATGCTGGGCGAGCGGCGACGGTTTCCGGCTGATCCGATACTGCAGCGGAATTTTTCCTCACCAGCGACCTCGGGAACTGCCGTTACTGTTTTGCTTACGGTAGTGCTGCTTATCCATAAGTCGCGCACGTTGCTGGTGGCAGTTGAATGGGAAACGGGTGCTGGTCTGGATGATGCGGCCGAATACGGCGAAGGTCAGCAGCGTCACGGACCGATGTTAGTACTGGAGATCGTCGCCGCGCTGGAGTTTACCCTGCATGTTGCCGCTGGTATAGTATTAGAGCTTTTCTCACGTGGCTAGTTTCGCGAGCTTCTTGTAGCAAGTCAGGGCTGCTGCGAGTCCGAGGAAGGCGAGGAAGTGGCTGCCTCTGCGCTCGTATCGGGTGGTGAGGCGGCGGTAGCCGAAGAGCCAGGAAATGGAGCGCTCGATCTTCCAGCGGTGCCGGCCGAGGCGCTCGCTGGACTCGATGCCGGGTCGGGCGATGCGCGGGACGATGCCACGGCCGCGGAGCCACCTCAGTCTCTCGGAGGAGTAGTACGCCTTGTCCGCGCGGAGTCTGCCGGGGCGGCGACGTCGTGGGCCGCGCCGGGAGCGGGTGGCGGGTATGCCCACGACCAGCGGCAGGAGCGCCTGGCTGTTGTGGACGTTGGCGCCGGAGACGCCGAGTGCGAGGGGTAAGCCCTGCGCGTCGGACAGGACGTGCAGTTTGCTGCCCTTCTTGCCCCGGTCGACCGGATTGCGCCCGGTCAGCGATCCCCCTTTTTCGCGCGGACGGAGGCCGCGTCCACGATCGCAGAGGTCCAGTCCACCTCACCGCGGGCGCCGAATTCGTCAAGGATGGCCTGGTGTAGTCGGCGCCACAGCCCGGCCTTGGTCCAGGCGGAGAACCGGCGATGTGCGGTCGCCGGCGAGACACCGAACGTCTCCGGCAGATGCCGCCACGTGCAACCGCTGGTCAGCACATACACGACAGCATTGAACACGGCCCGTTCATCAACCGGGGCCGTCCCGCCGCCCTGCGGACGCGACGGGAACGAAGGCAGCAAGGGAGCTGCGAGCGACCAGAGTTCGTCAGGAACCAACCGCTGCGAAAGACCAACACCCATGGCACGACATCATGCACCATCGAGCTGACGCCACGTGAGACAAGCTCTTATTGGTCTGGTTCCATCGTATTTGCGTTAACGCCAAAGTGCTCGAACCTGGTGTCCAGCGTCACGGACCTATCATGGCCGTGGGTGGGTGGTTCATTCCGATTGCGGGTTTCTGGTTGCCCGCGCAAATTATGAACGATGCTTGGCGGGCCAGTTGTTCCGGGCGTGCTGGAAGAGTGTCGACTCGAGTAGTTGTTGCCTGGTGGGCGCTGTGGCTGTCGATGTGGGCTGCCGTGTGCGTGGAGGCGGTGATGGGGGACTTGGTTCCGACTGAGTATGAGTCCTCCGCCTCGGCGGGGGCTGGTTTGGTGAGCGAGATTATCATTGTGTGCGCCGCGATCGCCGCGATTGTGCTGGTTCGACGGCTTACTTCGATGCAAGTGGCCAGATGTGGTGAGATGTACTTTCAGTGATTTTTTGTCTGAGAGTTGTTCGTCTCAAAGTGGGTTGTTCTGAGACTCGCGGGTCGGGCGGCAGGGCTTGATCAAGTTCCGTAGACGTGATGCTGGTCTGGTGGTGACCGGTTGGGGTGCATAGCAGAGCAGGCACGGGCTTCGTGATCATTGGGGTGTCGAAGCTCAACGATCTTGAGGTTGCCCGTGCCTGCCGTTGCATCTTCTCCCGTCCCTGCCGTACTCGCGAAGCTGCGTCCGTTGGACCCGGGCCGGATCGCTGACCTGCGGTCTTTCCTGGATCTGGTGCCCGACCCGCGTGCGAGACGGGGCCGCTGGTACTCGCTGACCGCGATCCTCCTCGTCTGTCGCGGCAGTTGTAGTTCCGGTCACGGCTGCTCCTGGACTGCCTGTCGGTGTTGCTGGTACGCCGACGGCTTGATGGTTACGGCGTCGGCCATCCTGTGCAGGACGGGTTCCGCGTCCCGGACGGGTGGGGTAAGGACGAATACCCGCAGGAGTTGGACGAGTTCGGGGCAGGTCGTTGGCACCATCCTGGTGGGCTGCACATGTTGGTCCGAGGGGTGCGGAGGCGGAGCGCGGCTTGGGGCGCGCGCTCCGCGGTTCCGGCGGGTCAGTCGGTGGGGGTGGGGGTGTGGGTGAGGAAGGCGGTCCAGGCTTCGGGGGTGAAGCAGAGGTGGGGGCCGTCGGGGTCTTTGGAGTCGCGGACGTGGACGGCGCCGGGGAGGGGGGCAACCTCGACACAGGCCTCGTCAAAGTTGTTGCTGTGGGTGGACTTGCGCCAGTCGACGGCGACTTCGACGCACTCGCCGCCTTCGTCGTTGCTGTAGCTGGACTTGAACCAGTCGAGCCTGTCCTTCATCGCTCCTCCAGCAGCTTCGTGATGAACTGTACGGAGTCCCGGGGGCACATGGCCTCGCCCACGATCATGTCACGGCGGCGCATCGCGACATTGACTCTTTCCGAATCAGCGTAGAGCGCCCCGCCTGCCTGGCTTTCAGCGTAGGCGAGATGCTTGTGTTCGGGTGTTTCCAGGATGACGAGCGGGCCTCGGAGTCCGGGGTGGAGACCGCGGTCAGATGGCATCACCTGCAGGGAGACATTGCGCTGCTCGGCGACCTCCAGTAGTCGGTGCAACTGCCGACGCCACGCTGCGTCGTCGCTGAAGCGACGGCGCAGCACTTCCCCCTCGATGACGAAACTGAACGAGCGCCTCTCGTGAGCCAGCAACGCTTGCCGCTCCAATCGGGCACTGACCCGTTCCTCGAACGTCTCCGCGTCCAGCGGCGGCACGAGTGCAGACAGAACCGCGCGGACGTACTCCTCCGTCTGCAACAGGCCGGGAACGTAGAGAGGCTGGTAGAAGCTCAGGGCGACGGCCTCCGCCTCGTACCCCATGTATTCCTGCGAGTACGACGCAAACTTCTCCGGCTGCAGGTACCCCAGCGCCGCCACCAGCATCCCCTGCGCATCGCACATGTCATCCGCCACCTGCAACGCCCGCGGCGTCGGGCGTCGGAAGCCCTGCTCCATCTTCTTCACGGAGTCGAGGCCGTACCCCGCCTCGTTCGCCAGCTCCTCCCGGCTGACCCCCGCTCGCTGCCGCCACCGCTTGATCTGGTTGCCGCAGTACCGCCACTGCATCGGCGGCCGGGAGTTGTCATGCGTCGTCACCGCGTTCACCTCGCCCCTGGGTTCCCCCTACTCACGGTAGCGATCCCGGGTCACTCCGTGAGGGGAAACGACGCGTTCTTCTCGCGGGCTTTCACGCCTATCTGCCAGCGGTAGAAGCTCATCGCCAGCGCATAGTCCAGCCCCGCCCGGCCGTCGAGGAAGCCGCGCTTGTACACGTAGGCGTACGCGAACGACACCAGCGGCTTCAGCGGGGCGCGGTGGAACAGCTGGCCCTGGCGGGTTTTGGCCTGGCGGATCTCCTCGCGGACCTCCGGGTGGTGCTCCAGCCACGCCTCCCAGTCCGAGTAGCGGTTGTGGCGGTCGAACCAGGTGCGTACCGGGTCCAGGTCCTCGTGCTCCAGCGTTGCCCGCAGCCGGACCACCGGGCCGTCGGCCAGGGGCTGGTAGTGGCCCTCCTGCTCGCCCATGCCCGGGGCGTCGAGGTCGTCCAGTTCCGGGAAGCGGGTGCGGGTGCGGTCCAGCAGGGCGCGTTTGACGATGGTGTAGCCGTGGCGCAGGCGCTTGCCGGCGAACCAGTAGCCCAGGGGGATGTCGAACGCGGCCGGGGCCACCCGGCGGGAGCCTTCCGCCGTGGGGTCGAAGATGCGGTGGAGTTCGGCGATCAGCTCCGGGCTCGGCGTCTCGTCGCCGTCGACGAAGAGCATCCAGTCCAGCTCGGGGCGGACGTGGTCCAGGCACCACTGCTTCTTCTTCGGGTACTTGCCGTCCCAGGTGTACGGGACGATCTCGGCGCCCTCCGCCTTCGCCAGGGCGCGGGTGTCGTCCGTGCTGTCCGAGTCGACCACCACCACGGCCTCGAAGTGGTCGATGACGGACCGCACCGTCGTCGCGATGTTCTCGGCCTCGTTCTTGGTCGGTATCGCGACGACGATGGGCAGTGGCTTCAAGACGGACTCCTACAGCAGGTCTTCGTACTCGGGGCACAGGGTGTGGACCGCGTCCTCGGCGTGGGCGATGTCGCCGGAGCGGATGGCCTCACGGGCCAGTTCGTCGTCGGTCGCCGCCGCGCTCTTGATCTTGGCGCAGGCCTCCTCGCCCGCCTCCAGGATCGCCGCCGGGTCCACGCCCTCGGGGACCCGGTCCTTCAGGTACGTCTTCTCCTTCTCGGAGAACTCGCCCTCCGCGCGTTCCAGGTCCTCCTCCGGCACCTTCTCGGGCTCCTCGGACTTCTCCGCCTCCGGGCCCGGGTCCTCCGGGGTGGGGTCGCTCTCCTGCTGGGACGCCGGGGGACTGGACGCCTTCGCCGCCTCGTCCCCGTCGTCGCCGCCGCTGCAGCCCGCCAGGGCCAGGGCCAGGGCGGCGGCCGCCGCCGTCAGCGCCGCGCGGGACCTGCGCGTCGTACGGGCGGCCATCAGTCCGCTCCGAACGTGAGCGTCAGCTTCGGGTCGTACGACGTCTCCCGCGCCCGCACCCACCAGGCGTCGGTCCCGTCGCTGGTCAGCGCCACGTCCACGGTGTCGCCGAGGGAGCCGGTGAGTTCGGCGGCGGACAGCGGCGCGGTGTAGTCGGTGTTCAGCTCCGTTGCGCCGGTGAACTCGCCCAGCACGGTGGACGACAGCTCCGGTCGGCTCGCGTACGTCACCTCCGACTCCGACCAGCTGCCGGTGACCGGCTGCACGCTGACGGTGTCCGTGGTGCCCGCGCTGGAGTCCCCGGTGGTGCGCAGCGTCAGCTTCGCGGACTTCAGCGTCATCCCGCTCGGCGCCTGCGGCAGCGAGAACCGCAGGTAGCTGAGGTACGGGGAGGTCTCCCTGACCAGCAGGATGTTGTGCGTGCCGTAGTTGGCGTTGACCGCCGCGCCGTTGACGTACGCGTCCGCGGTCGCGGTGCGCTCGACCGTGGTCTCCGTCGGCGTGCCCGGCGTGGTGACCGTCACCGCCTCGGACTTGGCGGTGGTGTTGCCGGCGGCGTCGCTCGCGGCGATCCGGTAGCTGTACGTCGTGCCGGGCTTGACACCGGTGTCGGTGAAGCTGCCCTGCGGCAGCGTCCAGAAGGTGGAGTCCAGTGTCGGCCTGGTCTCCAGCGGCTCGCCGTTGCGGTAGATCGTGTACGTGAGCCTGCTGTCGTCGCGGTCCCAGCCGGCCTGCCAGCGCAGCCGCACGCCGGCGTTGACGTTCGCCGCCGTCACGCCGGTGGCGCCCTCGACGGGCTCGCGGGAGTCGGGGGTGCTGGCAAAGCGGACCAGGCCCTGCTGCTTCTTGTTGCCGTTGGACTGGATGCGGGTGAACTCGCCGCCGATCCACAGGTAGTCCTTGCCCCCGCTGGCCGACGTGACCATCACGCGCGGGCCGATCTGCTCGGTGCCGGACGGGCCGTCGTCGGTGTCGGGGAACCAGGACAGCAGCGGCCTGGGGTTGTCCACGGACTCGGCGAGCATGTGCTGCCGCTCGTTCAGCTCGGGGAACTGGCCCATGCTGCTGCAGTTGTGGGCGTGCGAGACGCTGTACAGGACGTCCTTGTAGACGGTGACGTCCTGGGTGGCGCCCAGGCAGGTGTCGCGCCAGCGCTCGGTGAAGGACCCGCCCAGGTTCATCGCGAGCCGGCCGTCGAAGACGCGGCCGCCGTGGCCCTCGTGCGCGGTGTAGATGCCGGTCTCGTCGATGTGGATGCCCTTGACCAGGGAGTTCCAGTGCAGCTCGTACGGGTTGTCGTCCTTGTCGCTGACGCCCTTGTAGGCCCGTACGGTCGATCCCGTGTCGGCGCGGACGACTGCCAGGCCGTGCACGCCGCTGTCGCCGTTGAGGCCGTTGAAGTCGCCGCCGAGCACGACGTGCTGCCCGTTCGGGGTCTCCTCGATGACCCGGCCGGCCCGGTCCGGACCCGCGTTGGCCTTCCAGGAGTCCAGCGCGCCGGTGCTCGCGTTGACCGCGGCGAACTTCACCCGGCTCTGCCCGCGTACGGTCCTGAAGTCGCCGGCCATGTACAGCCGGCCGCTCGCCGCGGCGTCGAGCCCGTAGACGCGGGCGGAGACACCGCCGGCGTTGAAGCCGGTCTTCACCGAGCAGGAGGCGATGTCGATCGCGGCGACGCGGCTGCGGGAGACGCCGTTGACGCTGGCGAACTCGCCGCCCGCGTAGAGCGTCCCGCCGTCGGGGGAGACGGCCAGCGCGCGCACGGTGGCGGTGCCGGAGCCGATGGCGAAGTCCAGCCTGCAGTCCGTCGGCTCGCCGGTCGCCGCGTCGAACGCCGCGAAGTTCGCCACCTGCTGCTCGTCGGTGCCGGCCGCCGCGCCGGGCGGCCGGATGGCGGAGAACGTACCGCCGGCGAAGACCACGCCGTTCGACTCGGCCATGGACCAGACGACGCCGTTGGTCTGCCAGGTCGCCAGGTCGTCGGCGGTCATCGCCACAGGCGGCGTCAGGGCCTCGGCCTCGGGCGAGGAGTACGTGACGCCGGCCGCCACGAGCGTGCCGCTGGCCACGGTCAGGGCGGCGCCGAGGGCGCCCCACTTCCGCGATCTTCTGTGCTTGTGCCTGTTCATGTGCCCCCCTGGGCCGTCGTCCCCTGCGGCCGCGCGTCGCGAGTCCGGGGAGAGAATATCCGTTTTTACCTGTCGATCCTGACAGTGGCCCCGGCCAGTTCCGCGTCGAGCGCGTCGATGTCCGCCTCGACCATGATGCGGGCCAGCTCGGGCCACTTGACCTGCGGCTTCCAGCCCAGCAGGTCGCCGGCCTTGGTGGCGTCCCCGATGAGCGCGTCGACCTCGCTGGGCCGCTCGTACTTGGGGTCGAAGCGGACGTACTCGGCCCAGTCGAGCCCGGCGGCGGTGAACGCGGCGTCGAGGAACTGGCGGACGCTGCCCGCCTCCCCGGTGGCGACCACGTAGTCGTCCGGCACGTCGCGCTGGAGCATCAGCCACATCGCCTCGACGTACTCCGGGGCGTAGCCCCAGTCGCGTATCGCATCGAGGTTGCCCATGTAGAGGCGGTCCTGCAGGCCCGCCCGGATCCGGGCCACGGCGCGGGTGATCTTCCGGGTGACGAAGGTCTCGCCGCGGCGCGGCGACTCGTGGTTGAACAGGATGCCGTTGACCGCGAAGAGGTCGTACGCCTCGCGGTAGTTCACCGTCGACCAGTAGCCGAAGACCTTGGCGCAGCCGTACGGGCTGCGCGGGTGGAACGGGGTGCGCTCGTTCTGCGGCGGCGGGGCGGAGCCGAACATCTCCGAGGACGACGCCTGGTAGATCCGGGTGTCGATGCCGGCGGCGCGGACCGCCTCCAGCAGCCGCATGGAGCCGAGGCCGGTGACGTCCGCGGTGTAGAGGGGGGCGTCGAAGGAGACCCGGACGTGCGACTGGGCGCCGAGGTTGTAGACCTCGTCGGGCGCCAGGTCGCGCAGCAGGTTCACCAGCGCGACCCCGTCGGAGAGGTCCGCGTGGTGCAGCACCAGGCGGCGGCCGGGCTCCTGCGGCTCCTCGTAGATGTGGTCGATGCGCTCGGTGTTGAACGACGACGAGCGCCGCACGAGGCCGTGCACCGTGTAGCCCTTGGTGAGCAGCAGTTCGGCGAGGTACGAGCCGTCCTGGCCGGTGACGCCGGTGATGAGGGCCGTCTTGCCCATGGTACCTTCCCTCTGATCATTCCGCCGGATGGCAGAATCCGTACTTCTGGCGTCCTCCTCTGCCCGGAGGCGGGGATTCCAACCCGATCCACACTCAGACCGAGAGTCGATCGCGTTGAGATTCGCGGTGCACCGGCCCGGCAACCCGTGGCCCTTCCCGCGCAGCGACTGCCCGCCCGGCAGCCGTTCTGATGTTTCTGGCGGCGTTCACGTCGGCATTGCCCGTATGTCCGCAGGCGCGGCAACGGAAGACGGCTTGGCTCTCGCGCGCCTCCCGGTCCACGGTCCCGCGGGCCGATGCGGTCATCGCCCGGATGTTCAGCGCTTCCAGAGCGATCGTGTCGAATCGGCGGGCCAGATCGGTACTGGTCTTCTCGACCCAGTCCTTGCGCCGGTCGGCTTCGCGGGCATGCATCCGCCCCACGGCCGCTTTCACCCGGTGCCGCCTCCTCGAACCACGTCGGCAGCGTGCCAGGCGCCGCTGCAGCCGCCGCAGCCGACGAGCCTCCGGCGGACGCAACCCTGTCATGGTCAGCAGTTCGCCGGTGGACAGGGCAGCGGCCACGGCCACGCCACGGTCGACACCCACGGTGGCACCGTTGCCGGGGGCGGGGACCGGATCGGGCACGGCGGCGAAGGCGAGGTGCCAGCGGCCGGCGCGGTCCTCCGTCACGCGGTACGACTTCACCCCGTCGGGCACCGGCCTGGACAGGCGGAAGCGCATCCACCCGGCCCTCGGTACCCGCACCTCGGCCGTATGGCGGCCCAGTCGCCGAACGCACTCAGGCTTGACCGCAACAATCCGGAAGCCCTCGTGCCGCCCGGCCTTGCGCCAGGTGGGGCGGCCATGTGTGCCGGCGAAGTAGTTCGCCATCGCCTGGGCGAAGTCCCTCAGTGCCTGTTGCTGCACCATCTGTGATCCTGCCCGCAGCCAAGAGAACTCCGCACGTGCCTCGGTCAACTGCCGAGCTTGGGCGACATACCCTGGAGCCGACCCGCGGCGAGGTGTCCACCAGGAGTGCTGCTCGACGGCCAGGTTCCAAACGAACCGGGCATGCGCACAGTGCGAGGCGAGGACTCGTTGCTGCTCGCTCGTGGGTCGCAGACGGTATCGGGACACGTGCTGAATGTAATTCCCGCCACTGACAACGGCATCACCAACGAAGGGAGAAGGGGTTTCCGTCCCTGGCTTGAGCCCGGGAGTCACCGCCCCGCAAGTCCGATGACTGCATCGAACGAACCGTCCCCGCCCGTCGGCGACGATCTCCTCCCACCCGGCGCGCGCGTCTTCGTCGCGGGCCACCGCGGGCTGGTCGGCTCGGCCGTCGCCCGCCGGCTGACCGCCGACGGCTACGAGGTCCTGACCCGCACCCGCGACGAACTCGACCTGCGCGACGCCGAGCGGACGGCGGCGTGGCTGGGGGCGGTGCGGCCCGACGCGGTGGTGCTGGCGGCGGCCAAGGTCGGCGGCATCATGGCCAACAGCCGCTACCCGGTGCAGTTCCTGGAGGACAACCTGCGCATCCAGCTGAGCGTCATCGCCGGCGGTCACGCGGCGGGCGTCGGCAGGCTGCTGTTCCTCGGCTCCTCGTGCATCTACCCCAAGCTGGCCGACCAGCCGATCCGCGAGGACTCGCTGCTGACCGGCCCGCTGGAGCCGACGAACCAGGCGTATGCGCTGGCGAAGATCGCCGGCATCGAGCAGGTGCAGGCGTACCGGCGGCAGTACGGCGCGGCGTACATCTCGGCGATGCCGACGAACCTGTACGGCCCCGGCGACAACTTCGACCTGGAGACGAGCCACGTCCTGCCGGCGCTCGTCCGCCGCTTCCATGAGGCGCGGGAGAGCGGCGCCGAGGAGGTGGTGCTCTGGGGTACCGGCACGCCGCGCCGGGAGTTCCTGCACGTCGACGACCTGGCGGTGGCGTGCCTCGCGCTGCTGCGCGGCTACGACGACGACGCGCCGGTCAACGTCGGGTGCGGCGAGGACCTGACGATCCGCGAGCTGGCGGAGACCGTACGGGACGTCGTCGGCTATCCGGGCCGGATCGCCTTCGACCCGAGCCGCCCGGACGGCACGCCGCGCAAGCTGCTGGACGTGTCCCGGATCACGGAGCTGGGCTGGCGCCCGGAGATCGCGCTGCGGGACGGCATCGCGGCGGTGTACGAGAGCTGGCGCAGGCCCTGAGGGGCTGCGCCCCTCAGCGGCCACGCGACCGGCCGCCGGCGGGGAGGCCTCCGAGGGGCTGCGCCCCTCGGGCACCCCGCTGCCCGCCGCGGCTTCGCCGCGGGCGGCGAGGGCCGG
>NZ_BAAAPF010000056.1:0-26687 GCF_039531005.1 Streptomyces synnematoformans | reverse complement strand
GGCGTACGGCCCGGGCCGCCGCCCGTACGCGCCGGGCAGACCGCCGTACGGCCCGGTGCCCGGCCCCGCGCCGGGCCGGCGTGCCGGCCGCCGGACGGGGACGTGCGCGGGCCGCGCATCGAGCGCCTCCCGTGCGCCCTGTGTCGCGGGGGAACCCACCTTCGATAAGCTGGCGTCGAGCCCGCCGGTCGAGTGTCCCGGGCACCCCCCTCGACAGCTGCCCGCACCGCCCGGGCGCGCGCGCACGGCGCCGCGGGGGAGCCGGCCGGGCGCAGTCGGAACCGAGCTGATTTCCCCCACCGCCCGGGAGACCGGGTGAGAGCCACACAAGGAGAGTCACGCAAGCGATGGCCGGTCCAGCCTTCCGCGCCGCGCCCGTACGCGTCCGCGTGCCGGCGACCAGTGCCAACCTCGGCCCCGGCTTCGACACGTTCGGGCTGGCCCTCGGGCTGTACGACGACGTGGTGGTCCGGGTCGCCGAGTCCGGGCTGCACGTCGACATCGCCGGCGAGGGCGCCGACGACCTGCCGCGGGACGAGTCCCACCTGCTCGTACGGGCCATGCGCAGCGCCTTCGAGGTGCTGGGCGGGCAGCCCCGCGGGCTGGAGGTGGTGTGCGCCAACCGGATCCCGCACGGCCGCGGGCTCGGTTCGTCCGCCGCCGCGATCTGCGCCGGCATCGTCGCGGCGCGGGCGGTGACGATAGGCGGCGGCGAGCGGTCGCTCGACACCGACCCCGGGAAGGCGGCGCTGCTGGAGCTGGCGGCGGAGCTGGAGGGCCACCCCGACAACGTCGCGGCCTGCCTGCTCGGCGGGTTCACGCTGGCCTGGACGGACGACGGCACCGGCGGCGCCGGCCCGGCGCCCGGGGGCGTCCCCGCGGCGTCGGTACGGGCCGTCCGGCTGGACCCGGCCGAGGACGTCGTCCCGGTGGTGTTCGTGCCCGGCAACCCGCTGTCCACCGCGGAGGCCCGCGGCCTGCTGCCCCGCACCGTGCCGCACGCGGACGCGGCGCTGACCGCCGCCCGTGCGGCGCTGTTCGTCGAGGCGCTGACCAGGCGCCCCGAGCTGCTGCTCGCCGCCACGGAGGACCGGCTGCACCAGGACTACCGGGCCGCCGCGATGCCGGAGAGCACGGCGCTCGTGGCGCGGCTGCGGGCCGACGGCGTGCCCGCGGTGATCTCCGGCGCGGGGCCGACGGTGCTGGCGTTCGCGGAGGACGGCGCGGCCGAGAAGGTCGCCCGCTCGGCCGGCGACGGCTGGGCGGCGAACCGGCTGGCCCTCGACCGGGAGGGGGCGAGCGTGCTGCCGCTGGCCTGACGGGCCCGCGGCGGCCGTGCCACGCGACGAGCGCGGGCACGCGCAGGCCACCGGCCCGCGCACCGCCCGCACCACGACCCGTACCGCAGGTTGCACAACACGGAACCGGCCGCGGATGCCGGGAGAGGGGGAATGTCTGCAGGATCCGATAGTGTTAACCTCAAGGCAGCACCAGCGCACTCCAGTCGTGGGTCAGCACAGCCAGAGGCCCAACACGGCCGTGCTGTGTGCTGGGGTCTCTCCGGGCCGCAGGGCCCGGGGGCAGGTCCCACAAGGGGATTTCCCCACCGGGGCAGCCTTTCTTCCGGGAGCCTTCCACATTGCCTGAGCAGCCTGCCGGTGCAGTGACGCTCCCGAATCGGCACCGCTGACGTGCGAGACACCCACTCGAGTGCCCCGCATCACCAGCGTGCCGACCCTGCACAGTCTTCACCGCCTTACGGCGGACTACCGCACCGGCGCGGACCCGCGGACGCAAACGCACGGGCCACCGCCGGAGAGCACGACCGGTCGCCGAGCCAGACAGGCCGACGCACCGCTCCAGGGAAGGACCCTTCGTGAGCGACACCACCGATCTGATGGGCGTCAACGCAGAGAACGCCGCCAGCCCAGCTTCTGGGGGTGCCTCCCAGCAGGAGACTGGGGGAGCTCCCGCAACCACCGCCGGTTCGACCAGGCGCCGTCGTGGCGCCGGCCTGGAGGGCATGGTCCTGGCGGAGCTGCAGCAGATCGCATCCGGCCTCGGGATCCGGGGCACCGCTCGGATGCGCAAGAGCCAGCTCATCGAGGTGATCAAGGAGAGGCAGGGCGCCGACGGCGGCAAGCCCGCCGAGGCCAAGGGCGACAAGGCCGCCGACAAGTCCGCTGACAAGCCGGCCGACAAGGCCGCCGACAAGGCGGGCAAGGACGGGCAGCAGGCGGACGGCGCCGCGCCGGCCCGGCCGAAGCGCCGGGCCACGTCCCGGGCCCGTACCGGCGAGGCCGAGCAGGCCGAGGGCGACGGCGGCCGTACGGAAGACGGCGCCGACTCGCGGATCGACATCCCCGGCCAGCCCGTCAAGACGCAGGACCAGCCCGGTGCCGAGCAGCACGCGGGCGGCGACGCCAGGCAGTCCGGCGGCGAGGGCAAGCAGTCGGGCGGCGAGGGCAAGCAGTCCGGCGAGGGCAAGCAGTCCGGCGACGGCGGCCGGCAGAAGGGCGACCGCCAGGGCGGCGGCGACCGGCAGGGCGGCGGGCGCCGCGACCGGCAGAACCGCCGCAACAAGGGTGACGACGGCGGCGGCCATCAGGGCCAGGGCGGCGGCCAGCAGAACCAGGGCGGCGGCCGGCAGCAGCAGGACGACGACTTCGACGGCGGCCGGCGCGGCCGCAGGGGCCGCTACCGCGACCGCCGCGGGCGCCGCGGGCGCGACGACTACAGCGAGCCGCAGATCGCCGAGGACGACGTCCTGATCCCGGTCGCGGGCATCCTCGACATCCTCGACAACTACGCGTTCGTCCGCACCTCCGGCTACCTCCCCGGCCCCAACGACGTGTACGTCTCGCTGGCCCAGGTGCGCAAGAACGGCCTGCGCAAGGGCGACCACGTCACGGGTGCGGTGCGCCAGCCCCGCGAGGGCGAGCGCCGGGAGAAGTTCAACGCGCTGGTCCGGCTCGACTCGGTCAACGGCCAGGCGCCGGAACAGAGCCGCGGCCGGGCGGAGTTCGGCAAGCTCACCCCGCTCTACCCGCAGGACCGGCTCCGGCTGGAGAGCGACCCGGGCGCGCTGACGCCGCGGATCATCGACCTGGTCTCGCCCATCGGCAAGGGGCAGCGCGGGCTGATCGTGGCGCCGCCGAAGACCGGCAAGACGATGATCCTGCAGTCGATCGCCAACGCGATCACCACGAACAACCCCGAGTGCCACCTCATGGTCGTCCTCGTCGACGAGCGGCCCGAGGAGGTCACCGACATGCAGCGGTCGGTGAAGGGCGAGGTCATCTCCTCGACCTTCGACCGCCCGGCGGAGGACCACACCACCGTCGCCGAGCTGTCCATCGAGCGGGCCAAGCGCCTGGTCGAGCTGGGCCACGACGTCGTCGTGCTGCTCGACTCGATCACCCGGCTGGGCCGCGCGTACAACCTGGCGGCGCCCGCCTCCGGCCGCATCCTGTCCGGCGGTGTGGACTCCACCGCGCTCTACCCGCCGAAGAGGTTCTTCGGCGCCGCGCGCAACATCGAGGACGGCGGCTCGCTGACCATCGTGGCGACCGCGCTGGTCGAGACCGGCTCGCGGATGGACGAGGTGATCTTCGAGGAGTTCAAGGGCACCGGCAACCTGGAGCTCAAGCTCGACCGGAAGCTCTCCGACAAGCGCATCTTCCCGGCGGTCGACGTGGACGCCTCCGGCACCCGCAAGGAGGAGATCCTGATGGGCGGCGAGGAGCTGGCCATCGTCTGGAAGCTCCGCCGGGTGCTGCACGCGCTGGACCAGCAGCAGGCCATGGAACTGCTGCTGGACAAGATGCGGCAGACCAAGAGCAACGCCGAGTTCCTGCTGCAGATCCAGAAGACCACGCCCACGCCCAACGGCGACTAGCGCGCAACCGGGCGCCGGGCCCACGCGAACCGGTGCAGGTCAGCGACTTTTCGCGGCAAAAGCCTCCCCTCGGAACGAGGGGAGGCTTTTGCGCGTTCACCAAGACGTGTGTAACCCTTTTAGGTGATCCCTGTCGGGGAATGTGGGGAAAAGTTTGGACCTGCCCGCGGCACGTCAGGGACCCGAGCGGCCGAGGTGAGGAGCCGATGGCGGAACCGTACGCAGCCGGGGATCCCGGCCGCCGACCGCGCAGCCCCCGCCGCAAGGCGGTCCTCGCCGCGGTCTGGGTGCTCGTCGGCGCCGTGATGCTCGGCGGAGCCGGGCTCACCTACCTCTACTTCCGCCTCAACGGCAACCTGACCAGCGTGGACCTGGACGCCAAGCTGGGCGGCGACCGGCCCGAGGACCTGCCCGGCGGCTCCACGGACATCCTCGTCCTCGGCTCCGACTCCCGGGCCGGCGAGAACGCCGAGTACGGCCGGGACGGCGGCGGCGCCCGCTCCGACACGGCGATGGTCGTGCACGTCTACGAGGACCGGAAGCGCGCCAGCGTCGTCAGCATCCCCCGCGACACCCTCGTCGACCGCCCCGCCTGCGAGCGGGACGGCGGCGGCACCGCGCCCGCCGCCGAGCGGGCGATGTTCAACGAGTCGTACTCCGTCGGCGGCCCGGCCTGCACCGTCAAGACCGTGGAGAAGATGACCGGGGTGCGCATGGACCACTTCGTCGAGGTGGACTTCAGCGGCTTCAAGCGGCTCATCGACCAGCTCGGCGGGGTGGAGATCACCACCCACCAGGACATCGACGACCCCGACAGCCGCCTCGACCTCAAGGCCGGCACCCACACCCTCGACGGCGAGCAGGCGCTCGGCCTGGTCCGGACCCGCAAGGGCGTCGGCGACGGCAGCGACCTGGGCCGGATAGAGCTGCAGCAGGTCTTCGTCAAGGCGCTGGTCCAGCGGGTGGGCGAGATCGACCTGCTGACCAGCCCCGCGAAGCTCATCGGGCTCGCCGACACCGCCACCAAGTCGATCACCACCGACGAGGACCTGGCCTCGGTGAGCGAGCTGCGCCGGCTGGCCGAGAGCCTGGGCGACATAGGCCCGGACGACATGCAGATGGTGACCCTCCCGGTGACGTTCGACGCGCAGGACCGCAACCGCGTGGTGCCGCTGGAGAAGGAGTCCGCGCAGGTCTGGGAGGCGCTGAAGGGTGACCGGCCGATACCGCGGTCCGCGCTGAAGGACACCGCCGGCGCGCAGGCGGGCCGTGACCGCGTGGTCACCGCCCCGCCGCCCGCGCCCCGGGAACTGGCGGAGATCGCGCCCGGCGCCCGCGGCGGCGCGCAGGCGGCCGGATAGCGGCCGGGCAACGGCGGGGGGCGGGCGCGCCCCGGGGCGTACGGGCCGTGGAATAAAGCGGGCCCGTGGACCCGTTTTGGCGAGTACGGCCGGTCCTCGTAGACTGGCACGTCGGCCCCGGTTCACGTGACGCAGCCCGCCGACCGACCCGGAGCCCTCCCGAACCTAGGAGAATCCCTTGAAGCGCGACATCCACCCGGAGTACGTGGAGACCCAGGTCAGCTGCACCTGTGGCAACTCGTTCACCACCCGGAGCACCGTCACCTCCGGCACCATCCGCGCGGACATCTGCTCCGCGTGCCACCCGTTCTACACGGGCAAGCAGAAGATCCTCGACACCGGTGGCCGCGTGGCCCGCTTCGAGGCCCGCTTCGGCAAGCAGGCCGCGGCGAAGAAGTAGCCCGTCCGCGTGCGCCGGGCCGGCCGCCTTCGATGAGGGCGGACCGGGCCGGCGCACGTTTTTCGTCCCGTCCGGCCGCCCGCCCGGCCCCGGCGCCCGGTCCTGCTACTTCCCCCTACGGAGCACCCCACGATGTTCGAGGTCGTCAAGGATCTCATCGGCGAGCACGCCACCCTGGAGGAGCAGCTCGCCGACCCCGGCGTGCACGCCGACCAGCGCCACGCCACGAAGCTCAACAAGCGCTACGCCGAGCTGACCCCGATCGTCGCCGCGTACCGCGCCTGGGAGCGCGCTCGAGAGGACGTCGCCGCCGCCCGCGAGCTGGCCGCCGAGGACCCGGACTTCGCCGCCGAGGTCAAGGACCTGGAGCGGGAGCGGGAGGAGCTGACGGAGCGGCTGCGGCTGCTGCTCGTACCGCGCGACCCCAGCGACGGCAAGAACGTCATCCTGGAGGTCAAGGCGGGCGAGGGCGGCGAGGAGTCCGCGCTGTTCGCCGGCGACCTGCTGCGGATGTACCTGCGCTACGCCGAGCGGCAGGGCTGGCGGACGGAGCTGCTGGACGCCAACGAGTCCGACCTCGGCGGCTACAAGGACGTCTCGGTCTCCGTGAAGCTCAGGGGCGGCGCCGGGCAGGGGGCGGCCGAGCCCGGCCAGGGGGTGTGGGCGCGGCTGAAGTACGAGGGCGGCGTCCACCGCGTGCAGCGGGTTCCGGCCACCGAGTCCCAGGGCCGCATCCACACCTCCGCCGCCGGCGTGCTGGTGCTGCCCGAGGCCGACGACGTCGACGAGGTCGAGATCGGCCCGAACGACCTCCGCGTCGACGTCTACCGCTCCTCGGGCCCCGGCGGCCAGTCCGTCAACACGACGGACTCCGCCGTACGCATCACGCATCTGCCCAGCGGCATCGTGGTCTCCTGCCAGAACGAGAAGAGCCAGTTGCAGAACCGGGAGCAGGCGATGCGTATCCTGCGGGCGAGGCTGCTCGCCGAGGCTCAGGAGGAGGCCGAGAAGGAGGCGGCGGACGCGCGCCGCAGCCAGGTGCGTACGGTGGACCGGTCGGAGCGCATCCGCACGTACAACTTCCCGGAGAACCGCATCTCCGACCACCGGGTCGGGTTCAAGGCGTACAACCTCGATCAGGTGCTCGACGGGGAGCTGGACGCGGTGATCCAGGCGTGCGTGGACGCGGACGCCGCCGCCAAGCTCGCGGACGCCGGCTGACCACCGCGCGCCGATACGCCGAGGGACCGGAGGGAACGTGAACCTGCTGCTCGTCGAAGTGGCACAGGCCACGCAGCGGCTCGCCGACGCCGGCGTGCCCTCCCCGCGGTTCGACGCGGAGGAGCTGGCGGCCTACGTCCACGGCGTGCCCCGCGGCGAGCTGCACCGCGTCGCCGACGCCGACTTCGACGCCCGCTACTGGGAGGCCGTCGCCCGCCGCGAGGCCCGCGAGCCGCTGCAGCACATCACCGGCGTCGCCTACTTCCGCTATCTGGAACTCCAGGTGGGGCCCGGCGTCTTCGTCCCGCGGCCGGAGACCGAGTCCGTGGTGGACTGGGCCATAGCGGCGGTACGCGCGATGGACGTCGTCGCCCCGCTGATCGTCGACCTGTGCACCGGCTCCGGCGCCATCGCGCTGGCCATGGCGCAGGAGGTGCCGCGGGCCGCCGTGCACGCCGTCGAGCTGGAGGAGACGGCGGTGAACTGGGCGCGCAAGAACGCCGCGCACAACGACGGCGGCGCCCGCGTCGTGCTGCACCATGGAGATGCGCTGACCGCGCTGCCCGAGCTGAACGGCCAGGTCGACCTGGTCATCAGCAACCCGCCCTACATCCCGCTGACCGAGTGGGAGCATGTGGCACCGGAAGCCCGCGACCACGACCCCCAGGCCGCGCTCTTCTCCGGCGAGGACGGCCTCGACCTCATCCGCGGTCTGGAGGTCACGGCCCGGCGGCTGCTGCGCCCCGGCGGGGTGGTGGTCGTCGAGCACGCCGACACCCAGGGCGGCCAGGTGCCGTGGCTCTTCCCCGAGGAACGCGGCTGGGCGGACGCCGCCGACCACCCCGACCTCAACAACCGGCCTCGATTCGCGACCGCCCGCAGGGTCCGTACCTGAGAAGGAGAATGACATGGCACGGCGCTACGACTGCAGCGATGCGGCCGATCGCAGGACCGGGCTGCGCGAGGCCGCGTCCGCCGTCCGCCGCGGCGAGCTGGTCGTCCTGCCCACCGACACGGTCTACGGCATCGGGGCCGACGCCTTCACCGACGAGGCGGTGGCGGCGCTGCTGGACGCCAAGGGCCGCGGGCGCAACATGCCCACGCCGGTGCTGATCGGCTCGCCGAACACGCTGCACGGCCTGGTCAAGGACCTCAGCGAGGAGGCGTGGGAGCTGATCGACGCCTTCTGGCCGGGCGCGTTGACCGTCGTCGCCAAGCACCAGCCGTCGCTGACCTGGGACCTGGGGGAGACGCACGGCACGGTCGCGGTGCGCATGCCGCTGCACCCGGTGGCGCTCGAACTGCTCAAGGAGGTCGGCCCGATGGCCGTCTCCAGCGCCAACCTCACCGGCCACCCCGCGCCGCAGGAGTGCGACGCCGCGCAGGAGATGCTCGGCGAGGCGGTCTCGGTCTACCTCGACGGCGGCCCCACCCCGGCGGCGGTGCCGTCCTCGATCGTGGACATCACCGGCCGCACGCCGGTGCTGCTGCGGGAGGGGGCGGTGACCGCCGAGCAGCTGCGCGAGGTCGCCGACGGGCTTGAGGTCGCCAGTTGACCGCGCCCGAAGGGCGCACGGGGGACATACAGCGATTCCGGATCCTCCACGTCAGCACCGGCAACGTCTGCCGCTCGCCGATCACCGAGCGGCTGACGCGGCATGCCCTCGACGTGCGCCTCGGCCCCCGCCCCGCGGCGGGCATCGCCGTGGAGAGCGCGGGCACCTGGGGCCACGAGGGCGCGCCCATGGAGGCGCACGCGGCCACGGTGCTGCGCGAGTCGGGGGCGGACCCGGACGGGTTCGCGGCGCGCGAGCTGCGCGACGAGCACGTGATCCGGGCGGACCTGGTGCTGACCGCGACCCGGGACCACCGGGCGCAGGTCATCTCCATGGGCCACTCCGCCGGGCTGCGCACGTTCACGCTCAAGGAGTTCGCCCGGCTGGTGCGCGCCATAGACTCCGCCACCCTGCCGCCCGCCCGGGAGGGGCCGGTGCCGCGGGCGCACGCACTGGTGCAGGCCGCGGCGGCGCTGCGCGGCTGGCTGCTGGCGCCCAGCCCGGCCGCGGACGAGGTGTACGACCCGTACGGGGCGCCGGTGCCGTACTTCCGCCGGATCGGCGAGGAGATCGGGCAGGCGCTCGACCCGGTGGTGACGGCGCTCACCGGCGTCCCGGCGGCCGCGGCCGGACCGGCGGGGCAAGCCGGGCAGGCGGGATAATGGCCGGATGCAACCGGTCGGGCGCCCGGCGGGTCTCATTCTGTACGGGCCCGGGCGGGCCCAGCGGCCCTACCCGGAGAACGGAGGCCCGGGAGCGGGCTAGTGTGTGTGGCTGAACGGAACAGCGAAACCCCTGGGGCAGCTTGTGCGTGAATACCTGCTGACGCTGTGCATCGCAGCCGCTGTCACGTATCTGCTGACCGGCCCGGCGCGCAAGTTCGCGATCGCGGCCGGCGCGATGCCGGAGATCCGGGACCGTGACGTGCACAGCGAGCCGACGCCGAGGCTCGGCGGCATCGCCATGTTCGGCGGGATGTGCGCCGCGCTGCTCGTCGCGTCGCAGCTGCAGGCCTTCGAGCGCGTCTTCGAGCTGAACGAGCCCAAGGCGCTGCTGTCCGGGGCGGCGCTGATCTGGCTGATCGGCGTGCTGGACGACAAGTGGGGCGTGGACGCCCTGCTCAAGCTGGGCGCGCAGATGATCGCCGCGGGCGTCATGGTGCTCCAGGGCCTGACCATCCTGTGGATCCCGGTCCCGGGCGTGGGCACGGTGGTGCTGACGCCGATGCAGGGCACGCTGCTGACCGTCGCGCTCGTCGTGATCTCGATCAACGCCGTCAACTTCGTCGACGGCCTCGACGGGCTGGCCGCCGGCATGGTGGGCATCGCCTCGGCGGCGTTCTTCATGTACGCGTACCGGATCTGGTTCGGCTACGGCATCGAGGCCGCCGCCCCCGCCGCGCTGTTCTCCGCCGTGCTGCTGGGCATGTGCGTCGGCTTCCTCCCGCACAACGTGCACCCCGCGCGGATCTTCATGGGGGACTCCGGCTCGATGCTGCTGGGCCTGGTGCTGGCCGCCGGGGCGATCTCCATCACCGGCCAGGTGGACCCGGACTCGCTGAAGGTCTTCGCCGGCAGCGAGAAGCAGGCGGTGCGCTCGACGGTGCCGGTGTTCATCCCGCTGGTGCTGCCGCTGACGATCCTGGCCATTCCGATGCTGGACCTGCTCCTGGCCGTCGTACGGCGCACCTGGCGCGGCCAGTCGCCGTTCGCGGCCGACCGCGGGCACCTGCACCACCGGCTGCTGGAGATGGGCCACTCGCACATGCGGGCCGTGCTGCTCATGTACTTCTGGTCGGCGCTGGTCGCGTTCGGGATGGTGGCCTTCTCGGTGCAGGCCGACAACGTCTGGGTGGTGCTGGTGGCGGTCGGCCTCAGCGCCGCCGGGCTGGTGCTGTTGCTGCTGCCGCGGTTCGCCCCGAAGACGCCGTCGTGGGCCAACAGGCTCGTACCGCCGCGCTACCGGCGCCCGGGGGACGCGGCCGGCGGGGAGGGGGCCGGCGGCGGGGAGCGGGGCGACGGCCCCGGCGGCGCCGCGGGGCCGCGGGGCGGTCCGGCGCCGGCCGGAGGCGCGGCGGCAAACGGGGCGAACGGGACGCCGGGTTCACAGGAGCACGAACTCGTGCCGGCCGGCATCAGCGGGTCGACGGCCGTGGGGGAGCGCTCGCGCTGGCGCCGCGCGGGACATTGACCCCTTAGCAGGCATATCCCCAGGTGGGCGGAGCGACGCGGCCGAGATACCCCCTTCGTGTGACGGGCGGCACACTTACCGAGTAAAGCTCGGGTCAAGATGCTTGTGATACCGTTCACGAGAACCCGGTGCAGAGCCGAAGGACCGTAGTGCGACGGTTCTCTGGCGCGATGCCCCCAGGCGCGGTGCACTCGCTCCGGGAACATGCTCGTCACCGTCGACCAGTTGCTCCCGACTCCCGCCGGAGACTCCTTATATGCAGGTCAACGACGCCCGGATCCTCCGTGGCGCCGCGATCCCGACCGCCCTCGCAGGCGTCGTCGCCAGTGTCGTCAGCGCACTCGCGGCCGGTGCGAAGGGCGGTGTGGGAGCCGCCGCAGCCACCGTGGTGGTCCTTGCCTTCTTCGGTCTCGGTCTCTTCGCACTGCAGCACTTCTCCCGCAAGCACCCCGAGCTGTTCATGGGGATCGCGCTGCTCACGTACACCACCCAGATCCTGCTGCTCGCGGTCGTGATGGGGGTGTTCAAGGACACCACCCTCTTCAACACCCGGGCGTTCGGCTTCACCGTGCTCGCCGCGGCGCTGGTGTTCACCGCCGCCATGGCCCGTACCCACCTCCGGCTGAAGCTGCCGTACGTGGAACCGGAGCGAGCGACCGGAGCGGGTGAACAGCGCTCCGGCACAGCCACCGAGGCCGGGCGATGAGGGGTGCCGCCCGAGCAGTGATCCGGTACTGCTATCGTCCCCCTGCCGCGCCGGTGCGCGCGTGCGCCGTGGGCCGCAGGGCCGCACCGCACCCCGCCGGCCGGATCCCGTCCTGTCACGCACCGCTCTCCGGCGGTGCGCAACGCCGACACATTGAGGTTGCCGTACCCATGCGTCACACCGAAGGAGCTCGCCGGTGAGTGCTGCAGATACGACGCTCGCTTTCGACGCCAGCTGCAAGATCTTCGTCGATGGTGGTTGCGGCTTCCAGTCCCCCGGCCTGCACTCCTTCATCTTCAAGCCGATGTTCGAGATCGGCGGCTTCGAGTTCAACAAGCCGATCCTGCTGGCGCTGCTCACGACCGGGCTGCTCTGCCTCTTCTTCTGGAAGGCGTTCGCGAGCCCCAAGGTCGTGCCGGGCAAGCTGCAGATGGTCGCCGAGTCCGGCTACGACTTCGTCCGCCGCGGCATCGTCTACGAGACCATCGGCAAGAAGGAGGGCGAGAAGTGGGTGCCGCTGCTGGTCTCCCTCTTCTTCTTCATCTGGCTGATGAACCTCTGGTCGATCATCCCGCTCGCGCAGTTCCCGGTGACCTCGATCATCGCCTTCCCGGCGGCCCTCGCGGGCGTGGTCTACGTGACCTGGATGACCCTGACCTTCAAGCGGCACGGGTTCGTCGGCGGGCTCAAGAACCTCACCGGCTACGACAAGTCGCTGGGCGCCGTGCTGCCGCTGGTCATGCTCATCGAGTTCTTCTCGAACGTGCTCGTGCGGCCCTTCACGCACGCGGTCCGGCTCTTCGCCAACATGTTCGCCGGCCACCTGCTGCTGGTGATGTTCACCGTCGCCACCTGGTTCTTCATGAACAGCTGGGGCTTCGCGTACGCGCCCGTGGCCTTCGTCCTGGTCATGGTGATGATCGTCTTCGAGCTGTTCATCCAGGCCGTGCAGGCGTACGTGTTCGTCGTGCTGTCGGCCAGCTACATCTCCGGTGCCCTCGAAGAGGCGCACTGAGAGCCCCGTACCACCCGCCACACCCCCCAATCGTCCGGTGGCCAACCCCCACCGGTTCGGCAGAAGAGAAGGAAGAAAGCACATGGCTGCGATGGAGACCCTGGCCGCAATCGAAGGCAACGTCGGCTCGATCGGTTACGGCCTCGCCGCGATCGGCCCCGGTGTCGGCATCGGTTACATCTTCGGTAACGGCGTGCAGGCCATGGCCCGCCAGCCGGAGGCCGTCGGCCTGATCCGGCAGAACATGATCCTGGGCTTCGCCTTCTGTGAGGCGCTCGCCCTCATCGGCATCGTCATGCCGTTCGTGTACTGATCAGCCTCTTCCGACGAAAGGCACCGATGTGAATCTCCTGCAGATCGCGGCGGAGGAGGAGCAGAACCCTCTCGTCCCGCCGATGCCGGAACTCGTCATCGGCCTGATCGCCTTCCTGATCGTCTTCGCGCTGCTGGCCAAGAAGCTCCTGCCGCGCATCAACGAGGTGCTCGAGGAGCGGCGCGCGGCCATCGAGGGCGGCATGGAGAAGGCCGAGGCCGCCCAGATCGAGGCGGAGCAGACGCTGGACCAGTACAAGGCCCAGCTCGCCGAGGCCCGCCACGAGGCCAACCGGCTGCGCGAGGAGGCTCGCGAGCAGGGCGCGGCTCTCATCGCCGAGATGCGGGCCGAGGGCCAGCGGCAGCGTGACGAGATCATCGCCGCCGGTCACGCCCAGGTCGAGGCCGACAAGAAGACCGCGTCGCTGGCGCTGCGCCAGGACGTCGGCACGCTCGCCACCGAGCTGGCCGGCCGGCTGGTCGGCGAGTCTCTTGAGGACCACGCCCGGCAGACCCGCGTCGTCGACCGGTTCCTGGACGAGCTGGAGGCCAAGGCCGCCGCGCAGTCCGGGACGAAGGCCGAGGCCGGGGCATGAACGCCGGAACGGCGACGAGCCGCGCGAGCGCTGGCGAGCGAGACGAGGAGCGTGACCGATGAACGGAGCGAGCCGCGAGGCGCTGGCCGCCGCCCGGGAGCAGCTCGACGCGCTGACCGACAACACCTCGGTCGACGCGGCGAAGCTCGCCGACGAGCTGGCCGCCGTGACCGCGCTGCTGGACCGCGAGGTGACCCTGCGCCGGGCGCTGACCGACCCGGCGCAGCCCGGCGAGGCCAAGGCCGAGCTGGTCGGCCGCGTCCTCGGCGGTCAGCTCGGCGGGGAGACCGCCGACCTGGTCGCCGGGATGGTGCGGGCCCGCTGGTCGCGGGCGCGTGACCTGGTCGACGTGCTCGAAGAGCTGGCCGACACCGCGGACCTCACCGCCGCGCAGCGCGCGGGGCAGCTGGACGACGTCGAGGACGAGCTGTTCCGGTTCGGCCGGATCGTCGCCGCCGACAAGCGGCTGCGCGGCGCGCTGACCGACCGGGTGGGCACCCCGGCCGCCAAGGCCGGGATGCTGCACTCGCTGCTGGGCGGCCGGGCGAACCCGGTCACCGAGCGGCTGGTCGTCCGGCTCGTCGAGCGGCCGCGGGGCCGTAGCCTGGAAGGGGGCCTGGAGGCCCTGTCCAAGCTCGCCGCGGAGCGCCGGGACCGGATGGTCGCGGTCGTGTCCACCGCCGTGCCGCTCAGCGACGGGCAGAAGGAGCGCCTGGGCGCCGCGCTGTCCCGGCTGTACGGCCGGGACATGCACCTGAACCTGGACGTGGACCCCGCGGTCCTCGGCGGGATCTCGGTGCGGGTGGGCGACGAGGTCATCAACGGCTCCGTCGCCGACCGCCTCGACGAGGTGAAGCGCGGTATGGCGGGCTGACGGTCACCGGCCGTCGCACACCAACTCCAGAGCATCACCAGCGGCCCGAGTTGGGCCGTGGACGCAAGAACTTACGGGCCCAACAAGGAGAGCAGGGAACCCAGATGGCGGAGCTCACGATCCGGCCGGAGGAGATCCGGGACGCGCTGGAGAGCTATGTCCAGTCGTACCAGCCGGACGCGGCCTCGCGCGAAGAGGTCGGCACGGTATCGCAGGCCATGGACGGCATCGCCAAGATCGAGGGGCTGCCCTCGGCGATGGCGAACGAGCTGCTGAAGTTCGAGGACGGCACCCTCGGCCTCGCCCTCAACCTGGAGGAGCGGGAGATCGGTGCGGTCGTCCTCGGCGAGTTCAGGGGCATCGAGGAGGGGCAGTCGGTCACCCGGACCGGCGAGGTCCTGTCCGTGCCGGTCGGCGACGGCTACCTGGGCCGGGTCGTCGACCCCCTGGGCAAGGCGGTGGACGGCCTCGGTGAGATCGCCACCGAGGGGCGCCGTGCGCTGGAGCTGCAGGCCCCCTCGGTCATGCAGCGCAAGTCGGTGCACGAGCCGATGGAGACCGGCTACAAGGCCGTCGACTCGATGACCCCCATCGGCCGCGGCCAGCGCCAGCTGATCATCGGCGACCGGCAGACCGGCAAGACCGCCCTCGGCATCGACACGATCATCAACCAGCGCGACAACTGGCGCTCCGGCGATCCGAGCAAGCAGGTCCGCTGCATCTACGTGGCGATCGGCCAGAAGGGCTCCACCATCGCCGGCGTGCGCGGCGCGCTGGAGGAGGCCGGCGCCCTGGAGTACACCACGATCGTGGCGGCCCCGGCGTCCGACCCGGCGGGCTTCAAGTACCTGGCCCCCTACACCGGCTCGGCCATCGGCCAGCACTGGATGTACCAGGGCAAGCACGTCCTGATCATCTTCGACGACCTGTCCAAGCAGGCCGAGGCGTATCGCGCCGTGTCGCTGCTGCTGCGCCGCCCGCCGGGCCGCGAGGCGTACCCCGGCGACGTCTTCTACCTGCACTCCCGGCTGCTGGAGCGCTGCGCCAAGCTCTCCGACGAGATGGGCGCCGGCTCGATGACCGGTCTGCCGGTGATCGAGACCAAGGCCAACGACGTGTCGGCGTACATCCCGACCAACGTGATCTCCATCACGGACGGCCAGTGCTTCCTGGAGTCCGACCTGTTCAACTCGGGCCAGCGCCCGGCGCTGAACGTCGGCATCTCCGTCTCCCGCGTCGGCGGCGCCGCCCAGCACCGGGCGATCCGGCAGGTCTCCGGTCGGCTGAAGCTGGACCTGGCGCAGTTCCGCGAGCTGGAGGCGTTCGCCGCCTTCGGCTCCGACCTGGACGCCGCCTCCAAGGCCGCGCTGGAGCGGGGCCAGCGGATGATGGAGCTGATGAAGCAGGCGCAGTACGCGCCCTTCCCCACCGAGGACCAGGTCGTGTCCGTGTGGTCCGGCACCAACGGGATCATGGACGACGTGCCCGTCGCGGACGTCAAGCGTTTCGAGCGCGAGCTGCTCGACCACCTGCACCGTGAGAACAAGGACCTGCTCACGGGCATCCGCGAGGGCGGCAAGATGGCCGACGAGACCATCGAGGCGCTGCGCGAGGCGGTCGAGACCTTCAAGCGGCAGTTCGAGACCTCGGACGGCAAGCTGCTGGGCGAGGGCTGACCATGGGCGCCCAGATGCGGGTCTACAAGAGGCGGATCCGTAGCGTCTCTGCGACCAAGAAGATCACCAAGGCGATGGAGATGATCGCCGCCTCGCGCGTCGTCAAGGCGCAGCGCCAGGTGGCGGCCTCCACCCCCTACGCGACCGAGCTGACCAGGGCGGTCACGGCGGTGGCCGCGGGCTCGGACATCAGGCACCCGCTGACCACCGAGGTGGAGCGGCCGGTGCGGGCCGCGGTGCTGCTGATCACCAGCGACCGCGGACTGGCCGGCGGCTACAACTCCAACGCCATCAAGCAGACCGAGGCGCTGACCAACCGGCTGACCGGCGAGGGCAGGCAGGTCGACCACTACGTCGTGGGCCGCAAGGGCGTGTCCTACTTCGGCTTCCGCGAGCGGCCGGTGGCCGAGTCGTGGACCGGGTTCACGGACAACCCGACGTACGCCGACGCGAAGAAGGTGGCCGCGCCGCTCATCGACGCGCTGAACAGGCAGACCGCGGAGGGCGGCGTGGACGAGATCCACATCGTCTACACCGAGTTCCATTCGATGATGACGCAGACCGCGGTGGACAAGCGGCTCCTGCCCATCGTCTTCGAGAAGACCGCCGAGGAGTCGGCCGAGGTCTTCGAGGAGGCGCGGAAGAAGGAGCAGGAGTACCAGGCGCTGTACGACTTCGAGCCCTCCGCGGACGGCGTGCTCGACGCGCTGCTCCCGCGGTACGTCGAGAGCCGGGTCTACAACGCGCTGCTGCAGTCGGCCGCCTCCAAGCACGCCGCCACCCGCCGTGCGATGAAGTCGGCGACCGACAACGCCGAGGAGCTGATCAAGTCGCTCACGAGGCTTGCCAACCAGGCCCGCCAGGCCGAAATCACCCAGGAAATCAGCGAGATCGTCGGTGGCGCGAACGCCCTCGCCGACGCCTCCGCGGGGAGTGACCGATAACTATGACCACTGCCACGACCACCGAAGCGACTGCCACGGCGACCGGCCGTGTCGCGCGGGTCATCGGCCCGGTCGTCGACGTGGAGTTCCCCGTCGACGCGATGCCCGACATCTACAACGCGCTGACCGTCGAGGTCGCCGACCCCGCCAACGCGGGCGAGGTCAAGGTGCTGACCCTGGAGGTCGCCCAGCACCTCGGCGAGGGCGTGGTCCGCGCCATCTCCATGCAGCCCACCGACGGCCTGGTCCGCCAGGCCGCGGTGACCGACACCGGCGAGGGCCTCACCGTCCCGGTCGGCGACGTCACCAAGGGCCGCGTGTTCAACACCCTGGGCGAGATCCTCAACGACGAGGTCGACGAGTCGGAGATCGCCGAGCGCTGGCCGATCCACCGCAAGGCCCCGGAGTTCGACCAGCTCGAGGCCAAGACCGAGATGTTCGAGACCGGTCTGAAGGTCGTCGACCTGCTCACCCCGTACGTCAAGGGCGGCAAGATCGGCCTGTTCGGCGGCGCGGGCGTCGGCAAGACCGTGCTCATCCAGGAAATGATCATGCGTGTGGCCAAGCTGCACGAGGGCGTCTCCGTGTTCGCCGGCGTCGGCGAGCGCACCCGTGAGGGCAACGACCTCATCGAGGAGATGGCCGAGTCCGGCGTGCTCCCGCAGACCGCGCTGGTCTTCGGCCAGATGGACGAGCCGCCGGGCACCCGGCTGCGCGTCGCCCTGGCCGGCCTCACGATGGCGGAGTACTTCCGCGACGTGCAGAAGCAGGACGTGCTGTTCTTCATCGACAACATCTTCCGCTTCACCCAGGCCGGCTCGGAGGTCTCCACCCTGCTGGGCCGCATGCCCTCCGCGGTGGGCTACCAGCCGAACCTCGCCGACGAGATGGGGCTGCTGCAGGAGCGCATCACCTCCACCCGCGGCCACTCCATCACCTCGATGCAGGCGATCTACGTGCCCGCGGACGACTACACCGACCCGGCGCCGGCGACCACCTTCGCCCACCTGGACGCGACGACGGAGCTGTCCCGTCCGATCTCCGAGAAGGGCATCTACCCCGCGGTGGACCCGCTGGCCTCCACCTCCCGGGTGCTCGACCCGCGCTACATCACGCAGGAGCACTACGAGTGCGCCACGCGCGTGAAGGCGATCCTGCAGAAGTACAAGGACCTGCAGGACATCATCGCCATTCTGGGTATGGACGAGCTGTCCGAGGAGGACAAGCTCACCGTCTCCCGGGCGCGCCGGATCGAGCGCTTCCTGTCGCAGAACACCCACGCGGCGAAGCAGTTCACCGGCCTCGACGGGTCGGACGTGCCGCTGGACGAGTCGATCGCCGCGTTCAACGCGATCGCCGACGGCGAGTACGACCACTTCCCCGAGCAGGCGTTCTTCATGTGCGGTGGCCTGGAGGACCTCAAGGCCAAGGCGAAGGACCTGGGCGTCTCCTGACGGTTTCGCCCGCGGTTTCCCTTGGCTCCGAGCCAATCGGGGGCGGGGTTCGCCCCGCCCCCGGCCCGCAAACCAGTTATTCTCTGCTAAACCCCAGTTGAGGAGCCATCGTGGCCGAGCTGCACGTCGAGTTGGTCGCCGCGGACCGTAGCGTCTGGTCCGGCGAGGCCACCCGGGTCATCGCGCGCACCCCGTCGGGTGACATCGGCATCATGCCCGGACACCAGCCGCTGCTCACCGTGCTGGAGTCCGGCCCGGTGACGATCCGGACGGCGGGCGGCGACGACGGCGGCACGGTCGTGGCGGCCGTACACGGCGGCTTCATCTCCTTCGCGGACAACAAGCTCTCGCTGCTCGCCGAGATCGCCGAGCTGTCCGAGGAGATCGACGTGGAGCGCGCGGAGCGCGCCCTGGAGCGGGCCAAGTCGGACGCGGACGCGGAAGCGGAACGACGCGCGGAAGTGCGGCTTCTGGCCGTGGCGGGCGTTCGCTGAGGCCACGCGAGAGGAGCGGCGAGGAGGTCTGTGGAGATGTTCCTCGCTTTGCTGCTGGCCGGGACGGCGGTCGCCCTGCTGCTGCTCGGCCTCTTCCTCTTCGGGTTGCGCCGCCGGCTCATCCAGCGGGCCGGCGGCACGTTCGACTGCAGCCTGCGCTGGGGTCGGAAGGCGGTCCGGCCCGGCAAGGGCTGGGCGTACGGCGTCGCCCGCTACAGCGGTGACGTCATCGAGTGGTTCCGCGTCTTCTCGTACGCACCGCGGCCGCGCCGCGTGCTGCGGCGGGACGCCATCGAGGTGCTGGAGCGCCGGGCCCCCGCGGGCGAGGAGGAGCTGGCGCTGCTCTCCGACGCCGTGGTGCTGGCCTGCCGGCACGACGAGGACCGGATCGAGCTGGCGATGAGCGAGGACGCGCTCACCGGCTTTCTCGCCTGGCTGGAGGCGGCGCCTCCCGGCCAGCGCGTCAACGTGGCGTAGCGCGCCGCGCATCCCGTACGGGGACGCGGAAGGGGCCTGAACCCGGGGCGGGGAGGCGAGCGCACGCCGGACACCCCGGGTTCAGGCCGTCTGCGGGGCCGGGCTAGCCGAGACCGTTGTGGACCGCGGTCATCAGCTCGCCGTTCGCGGTGTCACCGCTCATCTCCCAGATGAACGCGCCGCCGAGGTTCTGGTTGTTGGCGTAGGTCATCTTTCCGGCGATGGTCTGCGGGGTGTCGTAGCTCCACCACTGCTGGCCGCAGTGGGCGTACGCGGTGCCGGCGACCGTGCCGGTGGCGGGGCATCTGCTCTTCAGTTCCTTGTAGTCGTCGATGCCCTGCTCGTATTTCCCGGGCGCGGGTCCGGTGGCGCTGCCGCCGGGCTCGCTCTGCGTCACGCCGGTCCAGCCGCGGCCGTAGAAGCCGATGCCGAGCAGCAGCTTCTGCGCCGGGATGCCCATGCCCTTCAGCTTCTGGATCGCGGAGTCGGAGTTGAACGCCGGGATCGGGATGCCGTTGTACGACGTCAGCGGCGAGTGCGGGGCCGTGGGGCCCTGGGCGTCCCAGGCGCCGAAGAAGTCGTACGTCATGACGTTGTACCAGTCGACGTACTGTGCCGCGCCGGCGTAGTCGGCCTTGTCGATCTTCCCGCCGTCGCCGGCGTCCGCCGTGATGGCGGCGGTGAGGAGCTTGTCGCCGAACTTCGCGCGGAAGGCCTGCATCATGTCCTTCATCACGGCCGGGCCGCTGCTGTCGCAGGACAGGCCGCAGGCGTTGGGGTACTCCCAGTCGAGGTCGATGCCGTCGAACAGGCCCGCCCAGCGCGAGTCGTACACGAGGTCATAGCACGACTGGGCGAAGGCCGCGGGGTTCTGCATGGCCTGGCCGAAGCCGCCGGACCAGGTCCAGCCGCCGAAGGACCACAGGATCTTGAGGTGCGGGTGCTTCTTCTTCAGCTTGAGCAGCTGGTTGAAGTTGCCGCGCAGCGGCTGGTCCCAGGTGTCGCCGACGCCGTCGACGCTCTGGGCGGCGGTGTAGTTCTTGTCGATCGCGGCGAAGGAGTCACCCATGGTGCAGCGCCCGTTCTGGACGTTGCCGAAGGCGTAGTTGATGTGGGTCAGCTTCGCGGCCGAGCCGGAGGTGTCGAGGTTCTTCGCGTGGTAGTTGCGGTCGTAGACGCCCCACTCGGTGAAGTACCCCAGCTTGATCTTGTCGCCGCCGGGGCCGCCGCCGCCCGTGGTGGTCACGGTCCGGGAGCCGCTGGCCGGGCCGACCTGGTCGGCGGTGTCGCGGGCGCGCACGCTGTAGGTGTACGTGGAGCCGGCGGTCAGGCCGGTGTCGGTGTACTGCGTGCCGGTGACCGTGGCGACCTTGCTGCTGCCGCGGTACACGTCGTAGTTCTTGATCCCGTGGTCGTCGGTGGCCGCCGTCCAGCTCAGCGCGACCGAGGTGTCGGTGACGGTCCCGGCGCTGGGCGTGCCGGGAGCGGACGGCGCGTTGTCGCCGGGGACGCCGCCGCCGTCGCAGGGGTCGCCGTTCAGGGTGCAGTCGGTGACGTCGCCGCCGCCGCTGCCGGAGCCGTTGAAGCCGAAGGTGACGCTGGCGCCGGGGGCGAGGCGGCCGTTGTACGACTTGTTCCTGGCGGTCCAGGTGGTGCCGCTGTTCGTGACGTCCGCGTCCCAGGCGGAGGTGACGCTGGTGCCCGCGGGGAAGTCCCACGTGATGGACCAGGAGTCCAGGGCGGCGGTGCCGGTGTTCTTCACCGTCCACCTGCCCTCGAAGCCGGTGCCCCAGTCCGAGGCCTTCTGGTAGGTCGCGGTCGCCCCGGCCGCCTGGGCGGGGCTCGCGAGTCCGACCATGGCGGCGAGCGGGATGGCCACGGCGGCCAGCATGGCCGTGGCGCGCCTCAGCAGGCGTCTGCCGGTGGGGGATCTCAAGGTGTGTCTCCCTCGTCGAGTGCCGTTCGTCGGGTGGGGGCGGCGCGTTCGCGCGTACGGCCGTCCGTCGTTCACGAGCAGGGTTGTGTTCATGCCATGACACTCACTCGCCAGGGAGGCTATTGGTATGTACCAATGCGGTCAATAGGTCTGGACCAAATGGAAGAAGCCCGGGTCGGCGGGGGCGGCTCCGCCCACCCGGGCGGCATGCCCACCGCGGTGGGCGGGGAGCGCAGACCGGGACGCACCACCGTCAACAGGTCTGGACCATGGCGGGGTTGCCCGGCCGGGCGTCAGTGGCGCGGCGCGTTCCGCGAGCGCTGCGGCCGTGTGCCGCGGCGGTCGCGGGCGTTCCAGCAGGCCGTGTGCCAGTGCCGGCGCAGATCCGCGCCGCGGTGCTCCGGCCACGCCACCACGTGCGGCGTGCCGGGACGGATCTCCTGGTCGCAGCCCGGGCAGCGGTAGCTCTTGTCGGCCGCGGACCCGGCGACGCGGCGGACGAGGAACTCCTCGCCTTCGTACTCCACCGCGTCGGGCGTGCCCAGGCGGCCGGCGAGGTCGTCGGCCGCGGAGGTACGGGCGGCGCCGCGGGAGCGCGGCTTGTTCCGTCGGGGGGACACGGCGGGCACCTCGGGAAGATCGTCGTCACGGATTCCCTACCAGGGTACGGGTGGTGAAGTCCAGTCCCGGGCACAAAGAATGACGATTCACCCGCCCATCGCCAACAATGAGGATGACTTCCGGGCTGGGCCCCGTCGCCGCAGGTGACGGGCGGTTCCCACCCCGCGTACAACGGCACCATCGGTACCCAGGGGGCAGGATGCACGTCGGCTCGTTCGTGCTCGCCGCACAGTTCCCCGGCCAGGGACAGGGCGAGGCCCTGCACCGGGCCGTGCGGACGGGTGTGGCGGCGGAGGAGGCGGGGCTCGACTCCGTCTGGTTCGCCGAGCACCACTTCATCCCGTACGGCACCTGCCCCTCGGCGGTCACCCTCGCCGCGCTGCTCCTCGGCCGCACCAGCCGCATCCGCGTCGGCACCGCCGTCAGCGTGCTGCCGACGCAGCACCCCGTCGCCCTCGGCGAGCAGGCCGCGCTGCTGCACCACGCCGCGCAGGGGCGCTTCGTCCTGGGCGTGGGGCGCGGCGGGCCGTGGGTGGACCTGGAGGTCTTCGGCACCGGCCTCGCGGCGTACGAGACGGAGTTCCCCGAGGCGCTGGACCTGCTGCTGCGCTGGCTGCGCGAGCCGCGGGTGGGGGCCGCCGGCGAGCGCTACGCGTTCCGCGAGGTCGCCGTCGTGCCCCGGCCGGCCGAGGCGCTGCACGGCGGGGGCGACGTGCCGGTGCTGGTCGCGTGCACCTCGCCCGCCACCGTGCGGCTCGCGGCCGCGCGGGGGCTGCCGATGCTGCTCGGGATGCACAGCGGCGACGAGGAGAAGGCGGAGATGGTCCAGCTGTGGCGGCGTACCGCGCTGGCGGCCGGGATGAGCCCGGCGGAGGCCGACGCGGCGGGGCACGTCTCGGCCGGCGTGGCGCAGGTCGACGACACCCCGCGGGCCGCGGCTGAGGTGCTGCGCCGGGCCCTGCCCGGGGCGTTCCGCACCGGCGTGGGGGCGATGGAGACGGTGGACGGCCGGCGGCGCCCGATGCGCGACCCGGAGGCGTACACGGACATGCTGTGCGCGCTGCACCCGGTGGGCCCGCCGCGGCTGTGCGCCGACCGGCTGGCGGCGACCGCGGAACGTACCGGGATCTCGCGCTTCGCGCTGCTCGTCGAGGGCTCGGGGGACCTGTGCGGCACCGAGTGGAACGTGAAGAGAATCGGTTCGGAGGTGCTGCCGCTCCTCGCTCGCTGACCGGATGGGGCGGCGCGAGCGGACGGCGTGGGGAGCGGCAGCGCGGGGGACCCCGGGGCCAGTCAGCAGTCACGCAGCTCCGGTGACTGGTTGAGCAGCTGGGCTCTCACCGAGGTGAAGCGGGCCAGCGGCTCCTCTGTCGAGGCCTCCAGGGGGAAGACCGCCACGCGATGACAGTTCTGGAAAGCGAGCCGGACGCCGAAGTGGCGCTCCAGCGATCCCCGTATCGCATCGCTGGCCAGCGCGCGGAGCAACTGGCCGCGGGCGTGCTCATCCGGGGGCGGTACCTGGTTGTCGGCGAACTTTCCGCCGTCGACCTTCAGTTGTGCCACCAGGGAACTGATCATGTCCCAGGCATAGGGAAGCGAGGTCCGGACGCAGTCGACAAACTCCCTTTCGTCGACCTCGCCCCGCTCGGCCTGATCGAGCAGAGCAGGTGGGACGTCCAGCGACATGGATTCTCCTCTCGCAGCCCCGCGGGGTTCGGGCGGGGCTTTACCGGACAGGGACGGCGCTCACCACTCTCGGTGCCCACGCGGCGACCGCCTGCTTCCACCGTAGGGCGGAGGGTGCGGCTCCACCACAAGAACGCGTACACAACTGGCCATTGCCGAAAGGTGCATCCGGGGTCAGATCGCAGTGTGCGGCGGGAGTCGAGTAGCGTGGTGCGCCATGCGCCTCGTCATCGCCCGCTGCTCTGTCGACTACGCCGGGCGGCTCACCGCCCACCTCGCCTCCGCGCCCCGGCTGATCCTGGTCAAAGCCGACGGCAGCGTCTCGGTCCACGCCGACGACCGTGCGTACAAACCCCTCAACTGGATGTCACCGCCGTGCACTCTGAAGGAGGGTGAACAGGACGGTGTCGCCGTGTGGACGGTCGAGAACAAGGCAGGCGAAAAACTGATCATCACGATCGAGGAACTGCTGCACGACTCGTCGCACGAGCTGGGCGTCGACCCCGGACTGGTCAAGGACGGCGTCGAAGCGCACCTGCAGGAGCTGCTCGCCGACCGCATGGACGCGCTCGGCGAGGGGTGGACCCTGATCCGGCGCGAGTACCCCACGGCGATCGGCCCGGTGGACATCCTCGGCCGGGACGAGAAGGGGACGACCGTCGCCGTGGAGATCAAGCGGCGCGGCGAGATCGACGGGGTGGAGCAGCTGACCCGCTATCTGGAGCTGCTCAACCGCGACCCGCGGCTGGCGCCGGTGCGCGGGGTGTTCGCGGCGCAGGAGATCAGGCCGCAGGCGCGGGTGCTGGCGGCGGACCGGGGGATCGAGTGCGCGGTGCTGGACTACGACGCGCTGCGCGGGACGGACGACGGGAAGCTGAAGCTCTTCTGACGCGCGGCACGGCCCCCGGGTAGCGCGGGTACCGGCGTACGGCGGTCCCGTACGGGCCGCGGGCCCCCGGGTGCGCGTGACGGACGGGGGCCGCGGCCGGCGGCGTACGGGCCGTCAGACCGGTTCGCCGGACGGGCCGTCGCCACCGGCCTCGCCGGACGGGGCCGACGCGGTGCCGGTGGTGCCCTGCGCCGCCGTCCCCGTGCCGGCGTCGCTGGTGCCTCCGTTCTCGGTGGTGCCGCCGTCGTCGGTGCTCGTGCCGCCGTCGTCGGTGGTGCCGCCGTCGTCGGTCGTGCCGCCGTCGTCGGTGGTGCCCCCGTCGTCGGTCGTACCGCCGTCGTCGGTGCTCGTGCCGCCGTCGTCGGTGGTCGACCCGCCGTCGTCCGTACCGCCGTTGCCGGAGCCGCCCGTGTTCGTACCGCCGTCGCTCGACGTGCCGCCGTCCGCGGACCCGCCGTTCGACGACGAACCCCCGTCCGACGACGAGCCGCTGCCGGAGGGCGTACCGGGCGAGCTGCTCGACGGGTCCTCCTCCGGCGGCGCGCTGCTCGTCTCGTCGCCGGCGTCCGTCCACGGCGCCGAGGACTCCGGAGCCGACGACTCCGGCGACGGCGAGGCGGACTCCGACGACGGGCTGCGGGACGACGGCTCCTCGGTGGGCAGGGCGTCCTCGTCCGCGGCCGACCGCTCGATCTCGCCCCGGTCGGCGGGCGGGTCGTCGCCGCCGGCCATGCCCAGGGTGACCACCGTGCCGAGCACCGCGACGAGCAGCGCGCCGACGCCCGCCGCGACGAGGTTGCGCCTGGACGCCGACGCCGCCTCGGCGCCGGGCCCGCGCACCGTGGGCATCGCGGTCGTCTCCGCGCCCCCCGACGGCGGGGAGATGAGCACGGTGGGCCGGTCGGCGCCCGCGCCCGCCTCGTCGAACGCCGCGGCCGTCTCCGGTACGCCCGGGGCGCCGGCCGGCCCTCCGGGCGTACCGGAGACGACCGGCAGCGACGCCGTCACGGCCTCGCTGCCGTCGCCGTCCATGACCAGCGCCAGGGCCCGCCGGCTGGCGATCTCGCCGCCGCGGTCGGCGATCGCGCCGCGCAGCGCCAGCGCCGCCTCCAACTCGGCCCGCGCCCGGCCGGTGTTGCCGGTGCACAGCGCCAGCACGCCCAGCTCGTGGTGGAAGTACGCCTCCGCGGCGACCTCGCCCGCGCGCCGGGCGGCCTCCTGCCCGTACCGCAGCGCCCGCTCCCAGGCGCTCCAGTGCAGGGCCGCCGCGAACGCGGGCGCGGCGGCGCGGGCGAGCAGCACCGCGGTGCTGTCGGTGGCGCCCTCCCGGTCGGCGACGAGGCCGCCGAGCGCGGCGAGGATGGCGTCCGCGTCGGCCGCGACCGTCTCCGGGGTCACCGAGCGGTGTGCGGACCACCAGGCGTAGTGCTGCGCGGCGGTGCGCGCCGCGTCCTGGCCGCCCTCGGCCGGCCGGTCATAGCCGGCGGCGGTCAGCTGGGCGGAGACGCCGGCGGCCAGCCGGTAGCGGCCGAGGCCGCCGGAGACCAGCCCGCAGTCGGCGAGTTCGGCGAGCGCGGTGTCGGCGAGCGCCTCGCCGGCGAGCGCGGGGAGCTGCGCGTGGTGCGGGAAGACGCCGCCGAGCGCCACGGCGAAGCGCAGCGCGGTACGGGCCGCGTCGCTGAGCCGTTACGCCAGCAGCGCCGCCGGCGCGGCGCTCGCCGCCAGCGGCGGCAGCGGCTCCCCGGCGCCCGGCCCGGCGAGCCGCAGCACCGCGCCGGCCTGGACGAACCGCAGCGGCAGCCCTTCCGACTCGAACCACAGGTCGGCCGCCCAGGTGCGTTCCTCGTCGCCGAGCGGCAGCCGCCCGGCGCGCTCCAGCAACTGCATGCAGGCGGTGCGGCCGAGGCCCGGCAGGAAGACCTCCTCCAGGTACGAGGCGGCCGTCGGCGCGGGCGTGTCGGGGGTGACGGAGATCAGGTACGCGCACTCGGGGGTGGCGGTCAGCAGCTCTTCGAGCGCCGTGCCGCCGAACTCGACGTCGTCGAGCACCACGACGGCGCCGATCTGCGGCAGCAGCTCGCGCAGCTCGCCGGGGTCCGGCCGCCGCCCGGTCAGGTCGTAGACGGCGGCGCACAGCTCGTACTGCAGGTCGGTGGGGGTGCGGCTGCGGCCGCTCAGCCGGATGACGCCGTCCGGCGCCAGCTCGGCGCAGTCGGCGGCGACCGCCTCCAGCAGCACGGTGCGGCCGGAGCCGGAGGGGCCGGTGAGGCGGACGGAGCGGCCGCGGGAGAGCAGGCGCACCAGCCGCTCGCGGATCTCGTCGCGCTCCAGCAGCGGCAGCTGCGGGCCGGCGGGCCCGGGCGGCGGCGACGCCGTCCGGC
>NZ_BAAAPF010000055.1:8607-26961 GCF_039531005.1 Streptomyces synnematoformans | reverse complement strand
CCGCCGACGCGGACGCCGAGGAGGCCGAAGCCGACGAGGGCGGCGACCGCGGCGACGGCGGCAAGGGCGGTGCCCCGTCCGCCGGCAGCAGCACCAGCAGCCGCCGGCGGCGCCGCCGGCGCCGCCGCACCGAGGGCGCCGACGGCTCCGAGGAGGCCGCCGACGACCCGGAGCGCACCGTCGTCAAGGTCCGCGAGCCGCGCGCCAAGGCCGAGGTCGGCGACGAGGTGCAGTCCATCAAGGGCTCCACCCGCCTGGAGGCGAAGAAGCAGCGCCGCCGCGAGGGCCGCGAGCAGGGCCGCCGACGGGTGCCGATCATCACCGAGGCCGAGTTCCTGGCCCGCCGCGAGGCGGTGGAGCGCGTCATGGTGGTGCGCCAGCAGGGCGACCGGACGCAGATCGGCGTGCTGGAGGACAACGTCCTCGTCGAGCACTACGTCAACAAGGAGCAGTCGGCGTCGTACGTCGGCAACGTCTACCTCGGCAAGGTGCAGAACGTGCTGCCCTCCATGGAGGCCGCGTTCGTCGACATCGGCAAGGGCCGCAACGCCGTCCTCTACGCCGGCGAGGTCAACTTCGAGGCCCTCGGCCTCGCCCACAGCCCCCGCCGCATCGAGCACGCGCTGAAGTCCGGCCAGTCCGTCCTCGTCCAGGTCACCAAGGACCCCATCGGCCACAAGGGCGCCCGCCTGACGAGCCAGGTCTCGCTGCCCGGCCGCTACCTCGTGTACGTGCCCGAGGGCTCGATGACCGGCATCAGCCGGAAGCTGCCCGACACCGAGCGGGCCCGGCTGAAGACGATCCTCAAGAAGATCGTCCCCGAGGACGCCGGCGTCATCGTCCGTACGGCCGCCGAGGGCGCCAGCGAGGACGAGCTGCGCCGGGACGTGGAGCGGCTGCAGAAGCAGTGGGAGGACATCCGCAAGAAGGCGAAGAACGGCAGCGCGCCCACGCTGCTGTACGGCGAGCCGGACATGACCGTCCGCGTCGTCCGCGACATCTTCAACGAGGACTTCTCGAAGGTCGTCGTCGAGGGCGCGAAGGCGTGGGACACCATCCACGGCTACGTCTCGCACGTGGCCCCGGACCTCGTCGAGCGGCTGTCCAAGTGGACGTCGGACGTGGACGTCTTCGCCACGTACCGGATCGACGAGCAGCTGATGAAGGCGCTCGACCGCAAGGTGTGGCTGCCGTCGGGCGGCTCGCTGGTGATCGACAGGACCGAGGCGATGGTCGTGGTCGACGTCAACACCGGCAAGTTCACCGGGCAGGGCGGCAACCTGGAGGAGACGGTCACCAGGAACAACCTGGAGGCGGCCGAGGAGATCGTGCGGCAGCTGCGGCTGCGGGACCTCGGCGGCATCATCGTGATCGACTTCATCGACATGGTGCTGGAGTCCAACCGGGACCTGGTGCTGCGCCGGCTGCTGGAGTGCCTGGGCCGCGACCGTACGAAGCACCAGGTGGCGGAGGTGACGTCGCTGGGCCTGGTGCAGATGACCCGCAAGCGGGTCGGGCAGGGCCTGCTGGAGTCGTTCTCCGAGCCGTGTGCGCACTGCAGCGGGCGCGGCGTGATCGTGCACATGGACCAGGCCACGGCGGCCGGGTCGGGCGGCGGCAAGCGCAAGAAGAAGGGCAAGGAAGGCAAGGAAGCGAAGGAAGCGAAGGAAGCCAGGGAAGCGAAGGACGTCCGGGAGGGCGGGGACGCCAAGGCCGGCGCCGTGCCGGCCGGCGGGCCCGCGGAGGAGCCGGGCGTCGAGTCCGTCGAGGCGGAGCGGCCGGAGGCCGGCGAGCCCGTGGAGACGACGCGGCCGTCCCGTGCGCGGCGGCGGGTGACCCGCAAGGCGATGTCGCCGGGCGGCTCGCCGATGGCGGCGGAACCGGTGGACGCCGGGCCGGCCGGTACGGACGCGGGGGCGGAGACGGCGCCCGCCGTGGCAGCGGAGCCGGAGCCGGCGGGCGTACCGGCGTCGGTGGACGCCGTGGAGCCCGCCCCGGCCCCCGAGCCGGTCGCCGCGGAGGCGCTCGACGCCGGTGCCGCCGGGGCCGCTTCCGGTGCCGAAGCCGAGGCCGACGACCAGCCCCGGGCCCGTAAGAAGACCGCCGCCAAGCGCGCCTCCGCCAAGAAGGCCACGGCGAAGAAGGCCGCGGCCGAGAAGACGGCGAAGACCGCCGCCAAGAAGGCCACGGCCAAGACCGCCCCCAAGACGGCGGCCAAGTCCACGGCCAGGAAGACGGCCAAGACGGCCAAGACGGCCAAGACGGCCAAGACGGCCAAGACGACGGCCAAGAAGGCCGTCAAGAAGGCGGTCAAGAAGACCGCCGCCGCGGAGCAGGACTCCCCGCGCTCGGTCTCCGTGACCGCGGAGGACTGACGCCGCCCGGGCCGTCCCGTACGCCCCTCGCCCCGCCGCCCGCCGGCGCGGCGGGGGGCCGGGCAGGCCGGTTTGACCAGGCGGTCTGAGGGCCCGTAACCTTGACCGCTGGCGTGTCTGCTAGGCACGCCAGGCTCCTGAGCACATCCCTCCCGGAACCTCCTCGTGAGCGCCGGGAGAGGCCGCTCGACACCATGTGCCCCACCCGGGCGGCTGGCATCAGGGGCCCCCGTCGCGACTGAGAAAGAGAGCTGAAGCGCGTGTACGCGATCGTGCGCACCGGCGGCCGCCAGCAGAAGGTTTCTGTGGGCGACGTCATCGAGGTTGACCGGATGTCCAGCAAGAGCGTCGGCGACAGCGTCGAGCTCTCCGCTCTGCTCGTCGTCGACGGCGAGACCGTGACCAGCGACCCCTGGGTGCTGAACGGCGTGAAGGTCCAGGCCGAGGTCGTGGACCACCACAAGGGCGACAAGATCGACATCCTGAAGTACAAGAACAAGACCGGGTACCGCAAGCGGATCGGTCACCGCCAGCTGCACACCGCGCTGAAGATCACCGAGATCCCGGCGCCGGCCGCGAAGTAAGGACTGAGGAGAGATGGCACACAAGAAGGGCGCATCGTCCACTCGGAACGGTCGCGACTCCAACGCCCAGCGGCTCGGCGTCAAGCGCTTCGGCGGCCAGGCCGTCGGCGCCGGTGAGATCATCATCCGGCAGCGCGGCACCAAGTTCCACCCGGGCGCGGGCGTGGGCCGCGGCGGCGACGACACGCTGTTCGCGCTGATCCCCGGCTCGGTGCAGTTCGGCACCAGCCGCGGCCGCAAGGTCGTGAACATCGTCCCGGCCGCCGAGTAAGCACCGGCTCCGGAACACCACACACCTGATCCGAGGGCGGTCCACCGCTCCGCACGTGTCACGGACGACGTGCGGAAGCGGGGCCGCCCTCGGCGCGTTTGAATAACGTCTGAACTCTGCACGATGCCGTACGGCACGAGCGTCCCGTACGGCGGCGACGACCCGTGACGCACGACGCTCCTCACCGCCGGGAGGCACACCCTCATGACCACCTTCGTGGACCGCGTCACCCTGCACGTGGCCGCGGGTAACGGGGGACACGGCTGCGCCTCCGTGCACCGCGAGAAGTTCCGGCCCCTCGGCGGCCCCGACGGCGGCAACGGCGGTCGCGGCGGGGACGTCATCCTCACCGTCGACCAGAACGTCACCACCCTGATCGACTACCACCACACCCCCCACCGCAAGGCCACCAACGGCAGGCCGGGCGAGGGCGGCAACCGCGCGGGCGCCGACGGCAGGGACCTCGTCCTGTCGGTGCCGGACGGTACGGTCGTCCGCACCGGGGACGGCGAGGTGCTCGCCGACCTCGTCGGGCACGGCACCACCTTCGTCGCCGCCCAGGGCGGCCGCGGCGGCCTGGGCAACGCGGCGCTCGCCTCGCAGCGCCGCAAGGCGCCCGGCTTCGCGCTGCTCGGCGAGCCGGGCACCGCGCGGGACGTCGTGCTGGAGCTGAAGACCGTCGCCGACGTGGCGCTCGTCGGCTATCCCAGCGCCGGCAAGTCGTCCCTGATCAGCGTTCTGTCCGCGGCCAAGCCCAAGATCGCCGACTATCCCTTCACCACGCTCGTGCCCAACCTCGGCGTCGTCACCGCCGGCGCCGTGACGTACACGGTCGCCGACGTCCCCGGCCTCATCCCCGGTGCCAGCGAGGGCCGCGGCCTGGGGTTGGCGTTCCTGCGGCACGTCGAGCGCTGCGCGGTGCTCGTACACGTCCTGGACACCGCGACGCTGGAGTCCGACCGCGACCCGCTCAGCGACCTCGACGTCATCGAGGAGGAGCTGCGCGCGTACGGCGGCCTGGAGGACCGGCCGCGCGTGGTGGTCCTCAACAAGATCGACATCCCGGACGGCCGGGACCTGGCCGAGATGGTGCGCCCGGACCTGGAGGAGCGCGGCTTCACGGTGTACGAGGTCTCGGCGGTCGCGCGTACGGGCCTGAGGGAGCTGTCGTACGGGCTCGCCGGCCTCGTCGACGCGGCGCGCGCGGCCCGGCCGCGGCAGGAGTCGACCCGGATCGTCATCCGTCCGCAGGCCGTCGACGAGACCGGCTTCACCGTCGTCCGCGAGGACGGCGGCGGGGGCGGCGCGCTGTTCCGTATCACCGGCGAGAAGCCGGAGCGCTGGGTGCGCCAGACCGACTTCGGCAACGACGAGGCCGTCGGCTACCTCGGCGACCGGCTGAACCGGCTCGGCGTGGAGGACCGGCTGCGCAAGGCCGGGGCGAAGCCGGGCGACGACGTCGTCATCGGCACCGGCGAGGACGCCGTCGTCTTCGACTGGGAGCCCGCCATGGCGTCCGGCGCCGAGATGCTGGGCCGCCGCGGCGAGGACCACCGCTTCGACGCCCCGCGGCCGGCCGCGCAGCGCCGCCGGGAGCGGGAGGCGGAGCGCGCGGAGGAGGAGTACGAGGACTTCGACCCCTTCGCGTGACGCGGTCCTGATCGCGCGCCCGGTCGGACGACCCTGATCGCCCGGCCGGATCGTCCGACCGGGCGCGACGTGGGGGGGGGGGGGGCGATGTGCTCCCGCGGGCCGCCGCCGTTCACGTCTCCAGATCCGGGTCCGCCTCCGGGTCGAGGGCCGCCGGGTTCGCGGCCGTCTCCTCGTCCTCGGTCTCGTCCCGGTCCGGCACCTGCTCCGTTGGGGGGACGCGGCCTAGACGCCGGCCGGCTCGTCCGGCTCCAGCTCCCTGTCCTCGGCCGCGTCCCGACGCTGTGAAGGGATATCGGACTCCCCTCGCGCTTCCATACGCGCCGCGCGTGCGTCCGCCTTGGCGCACAGCGCCGCCGCGGCGTCGTTGAAGCGCACCAGCGACGGCGGGTCCGAGGGCCCGAGCAGGTGCTCCTTCAGCTCGGTGCGGGCCTGCGCCAGGGTGTCGTGCTCCGGGTCGCGGACGGCCCGGAGCAGGTCGGGGATCTCCTCCGCCTGCGGCCCGAGAACGGTGCCGGCCCGTACGGTCGGGAACTCGGCCCGGAAGGCTTCCTCGGTCAGGCCGCTGGTGTTGGCGACCGCGTACGGCTTCTCGCTGGTCAGGTAGTCCGAGATGACGCTGGAGACATCGCTGATCAGCACGTCCGCGACGTTGAAGCAGGCGTAGATGCCGGGGCGGGAGTCGGTGATGACCTGGTGCTCCCGCTCGGGCAGCGAGGCCCAGTACGCCTCTTCCCAGGCGCCGGTCGCGGCCTGCACGGCCTCCGCCCGGCCGGCCTCGGGGGCGGACTGGACGAGCATGCGCTCGACCTCGTCGGCGCTGCTGCGGAAGGACGTGGTGGCCAGCGCGTCCAGCTCCGCCTGCACCCGGGCCAGCTCCGCGGCGGCCTCCGGCCCGGGCCGCCCGGCGCCCCGGCCGTCGCCCTCGCCCTCGCCCTCGCCTGCGCTCTCGCCGTCGCCGTCGCCCTCGCCCGCCGCGGCGGCCAAGGCGGCGTTCGCCTCGGCGATCATGGCCTGCATCCGCTTGTCGGCCGCGCCCGCGCGCGGGTCGACCGAGCCGGTCAGCGGGTGCGGCTTGTACAACAGCCGCACCCCGGGGTCGGCGAGCAGCCGGCGGACGATGTTCTCGCCGGCCAGCACCACGGAGGTGTTGCCCGGGTTGCCGTCCCAGCCCTCCCAGGTGGGGGCGTACAGCACGGTGGTCGGGCCGTCGGCGGGCGGCGGGCCGGAGTACGGCAGGATCGGCGCGAGCTGGGGGCGGCCGACCTCGACGACGTCGCGGTCGTCGACGCCGATGTCGGCGAGCTGGTAGCGGGCGCGGGCGGCGGGGCCGGCGACCCACACCTCGTCGTACGCCTTGGCGTACGGGTTGCAGCTCGACAGCTTGTCGCTCTCGCCGTGGTTGGTGAAGGCGTGCTTGATGGTGGGGATGCGCAGCACCTGCGAGGTCTTCCCGGAGTTCGCCGGGTGCAGCAGCATCTTCAGCGTCGAGTGCTCCAGCAGCATCAGGTCGGCGACCTTCGGCAGGCAGACGATCGGCACGTCGGTGGCGGTGATCTTCTGCACCATGAAGCGCTCGCGGAGCACGATCAGCGGCCGGCCGTCGAGGGCCGCCAGCGTGGAGACCCACATGTTGGCCTGGTACGCGGACGTGGCGCCGCCGGAGAAGTAGAGGCCGACGGTCGGGCGGTACTCCGCGAGCCAGTCCGCGAACCACTCGCGGACCCGCTGGTCGTCGGGGGTGCGCTTGCCGGGCAGCAGCCAGGTCGCCAGATACAGCGCGCCGCCGCCGCTCAGCGCCAGCGAGACGGCGAGGCCCAGCACGCCCCACACCGCGTCCGTGGTGGCGGCGGTGGTGAGCAGCCCGGCCGTCACCGGCACGGAGAGGTACAGCAGCCGGTGGCCGGAGCGGCGGGCGAGGATCCGCGGGGGCGCGGGCGTGAGGCCCAGCGCGGAGGCGTCGACGTTGCGGGTGACGATCGGCAGGGTGCGGTCCCGGCGCATCATGATCGTGACGCCCTGGATGACGAAGTGCAGCAGGTACGTCGCCAGCAGCATGACGGTCAGCGGCGACTGCTCCTTCAGCGGCTCGATGCCGTCGATCTGCAGCAGGCCGAAGAGGATGAGCATGTCGCGCAGCAGCTGGCGGACCATGACGTCGAAGCGGACCCTGCTGAGCAGGGAGAGCAGCCCGGGCTGCCGGTGCTGCAGGTAGAGGTCGAGGGTGAGGCCGCCGGCCGCCGCGGCGACGAGCAGCGGCACGTTCGGCACGAGTGCGCCGATGAGCAGTGCGCAATACGCAGTGAGCAGCGCGGCCAGCGCCATGATCTGCACGGCGCGGCGGGGGGCGATACCGGCGAAGGGCACGGTGCTGACTCCTGGCAGGAACGTCGTGGGGGGATGTTCCCGTGAACCGCGTGGTTCCGGGTTTCGTATGGAGTTGACCCCAGACCGTATGCCGCTACGCGGCAGGAGACAATTCTCCACCCGGCAGGGGCCGCTAATCGGGGTCAAATACATGGAACGGGCCTTGTCATCCTTTTCGTTTGTGGGATCGGTACAAACGGCGGCCCGACGGACCGGGCCGGCGGGCGGGGGCCGCGGGGTGTCCGTACCGTGGGACGGCGCGGCCGGTCGGCGCGCGGTGGCGTAGATTCGCAGTTCCGTACGGACGGGCCGCGGGCCGGGAAAGCACAGGGGTACAGGTGGCAGGGGCGAGTCGGGAAGCCGCGGCGGGTGCCCGCAGGGTCGTCGTGAAGGTGGGGTCGTCCTCGCTGACGACCGCGGCCGGCGGGCTGGACGCGGACCGGGTCGACGCGCTGGTGGACGCGCTCGCCAAGCACGGTGAGCGGGAGATCGTGCTGGTCAGCTCCGGTGCCATCGCCGCCGGGCTGGCGCCGCTCGGCCTCGGCGGGCGGCCCCGCGACCTGGCCCGGCAGCAGGCCGCGGCCAGCGTCGGGCAGGGGCTGCTGCTGGCCCGCTACACCGCGTCGTACGCCCGCTACGGCAGGCGCGTCGGGCAGGTGCTGCTGACCACCGACGACATGAGCCGGCGCACCCACTACCGCAACGCGCAGCGCACCCTGGAACAGCTGTTCGCCATGGGCGCCGTGCCCGTCGTCAACGAGAACGACACCGTCGCGACCGAGGAGATCCGCTTCGGCGACAACGACCGCCTCGCCGCCCTCGTCGCCCATCTGGCCCGCGCCGACCTGCTCGTCCTCCTCTCCGACGTGGACGGCCTCTACAACGGCCCGCCCGCCGCCCCCGGCGCGGCCCGCATCGCCGAGGTGCGCGACCGCGCCGAGCTGGCCGGCGTCCGGCTCGGCCCGGCGGGGCGGGCCGGGGTGGGCACGGGCGGCATGGTGACCAAGGTGGAGGCCGCCCGGATCGCCACCGGCGAGGGCGTGCCCGTCGTGCTGACCTCCGCCGTGCACGCGGACGCGGCGCTGGCCGGGAAGATCACCGGCACGTACTTCCACCCCACCGGCCGGCGCGCCCGCGGCCGGCTGCTGTGGCTGGCGCACGCCTCCACCCCGCAGGGGGCGCTGGTGCTGGACGACGGTGCGGTACGGGCCGTCACCGAGCGGCGCACGTCGCTGCTGCCGGCGGGGATCAGGGCGGTGGAGGGCAGGTTCACCGCGGGCGACCCGGTGGAGCTGCGGGACGGCACGGGCCGGGCGGTCGCCCGCGGGCTCGTCGCCTTCGACGCCGAGGAGCTGCCGCGGCTGCTCGGGCGCTCCACCCGCGAGCTGGCCAAGGAGCTGGGCCCGGCGTACGAGCGGGAGGTCGTGCACCGGGACGACCTCGTGGTGCTCGACACGTGAGGTGGGACGGGTGAGCCGCGGCGGCCGTGGCGCGACGGGTGGGGCGGGACGGGGGACGCCCCCCGCGTGAGACCGGCGCGCGGCGCGCGAAAAAACGGGGTTCCACCGGGGACCTTGCGCAAAAGCACCACGGGCGGGCGCGTCGGCTGGTCAACTTTGTTGTATGGGGGCTGCCGCGGCGTGCAGCCTGTTGCAGACTCGTATTCAGGAGGCCGCCCGTGACACAAGGGCGTCCAGGGGCGCTGCCCCGTGGATCGGTACAGCGGACGCTGACCAGCGTCAAGGGGACCGGAAGTGCACGGACGGGCGGCGTGGGGGAGCCGGTGCCCGCGGCGGACGACGGGGGGCCCGACGCGGACGGCGTCCACCGGCTGTGGCACGTCACGCTGAGCGTCTCCGGCCCCGAGGCACCGCTGAAGGAGATCAGACGCGGTCTGGAGCGGCTGGCGCACGACCACCCCTTCCTGCTCACCAGCCGCTACGCCAACGACCACGCCGAGATCCGCTACTGGGAGGAAGCCCGCGACCTGCACGACGCGGCGGCCGTCGCGCTGCGGCTCTGGGGGGAGCACCGGGCGTCGGCGCAGCTGCCGCCGTGGGAGATCGTCGGCCTGGAGGTGATCGCGCGGGAGACGTACCACCAGCGCATCGCCGACGGATACGGGCCGGCTCCGGCGGTGCCGGTGGGGGTGCACCCGTTCTGAGCGGCCGAGCCGCGGCGCGGGTTCCGGGCGCCGGGGTCCGTACGGGGAGGGCGTACCACCCGGCGCGCGACATGCGGTCCGCGCCCCCGGGCGGCTACCGGCGCACGGGCACCGGGCGCCGCGCGGGAGCGTGCACCTGTTCATGCCGCCGTCTCGCGGAGTGATACGGACCGTCCGTGAGGCCGGCGCCGGCGACTACCCTGCTGGGCATGAGCAGCGAAACCGAGTCCCCGGTCCGCCAGGCCGCCCAGCGGGCCCGCACCGCGGCGGCGATGATCGCCCCGCTGCCGCGGGCGGCCAAGGACGCCGCCCTGCTGGCCGTCGCCGACGCGCTCCGGGCGCGCGCCGCGGAGGTCGTCGCGGCGAACGCCGAGGACGTCGCCCGGGCCCGGGCCGACGGGGTCTCCGACGCGATGGTGGACCGGCTGACGCTGACCGAGGAGCGGATCGCCGGCGTCGCCTCCGACGTCCGGGACGTCGCCGGGCTGCCGGACCCCGTCGGGGAGGTGGTCCGCGGCTCCACCCTGCCGAACGGGCTGGAGCTGCGCCAGCTGCGGGTGCCGCTGGGCGTCGTCGGCATCATCTACGAGGGCCGGCCCAACGTCACCGCCGACGCCGCCGCGCTCTGCCTGAAGTCGGGCAACGCGGTGCTGCTGCGCGGCTCCTCCTCCGCGTACGCCTCGAACTCCGCCCTCGTCGCCGTGCTCCGCGACGCCCTCGCCGCCGCCGGGCTGCCGCCGGACGCGGTGCAGCTGGTGCCCGGGCAGAGCCGCGCGTCGGTGCACGAGCTGATGCGCGCCCGCGGCCTGGTCGACGTGCTGATCCCGCGCGGCGGCGCCGGCCTCATCCGCACCGTCGTCGAGGAGTCCACGGTCCCGGTGATCGAGACCGGCACCGGCAACTGCCACGTGTACGTGGACGAGCACGCCGACCTCGACCTGGCCGAGAAGATCCTCGTCAACTCCAAGGCGCAGCGCCCCAGCGTGTGCAACGCCGCCGAGACCGTGCTCGTGCACCAGTCCGTCGCCGACGTCTTCCTGCCCCGCGCCCTCGCGGCCCTGGGGGCCGCGGGCGTCACCGTGCACGGCGACGACTCCTGGGTGAAGGCGGGCGCCGCGGCCGGCGTGGAGGTGCCGCTCGCCGACGACGCCGACTGGGCGGCGGAGTACCTGTCGTACGACATCGCCGCGGCGGTGGTCCGCTCCCTGGACGACGCGGTGGGCCACATCCGCCGCTGGTCCTCCGGGCACACCGAGGCGATCGTCACCCGCGACACCGGCGCGGCCCGCCGCTTCACCGCCCTGGTGGACTCCGCGGCGGTCATGGTCAACGCCTCCACCCGGTTCACCGACGGCGCGGAGTTCGGCTTCGGCGCCGAGATCGGCATCTCCACGCAGAAGCTGCACGCGCGCGGGCCGATGGGGCTGCCGGAGCTGACGTCCACGAAGTACGTCGTCACCGGCGACGGGCAGCTGAAGGGGCAGTAGCGCCCCGGCGGCCCCCGGCGTTGGCCGGGACCGGTCGGCGGAATCACTCGCTGCCTGGCGCATCCGGACCGTCCCGGTTTACGCTGGCCGGGTGCCGGACGATGTGGGGGGCAGGCCGTTCGCCGACGGTGACGAGCCCGACAGCCACCACCACGGAGGCGCGGACGAAGAGTTCGCGGCCGTGGTCCTCGACGAGGATTTTGTCCGTTCGGCCCAGTTCCACGAGCCCAGCGCCGTGGAGCGCATGGTCGGCGCCGCGGAGGCGCGGGCCCAGGCCGAGGCCGTCCTCGACGACGCCGCGCAGGACGAGCGGGAGTACGACGACTGGGACGATCCGGACGCTCCCGACCCGTACGGCCCCTACGGCGGCGCCCTGCGCCCGTACCGCGGCCACGGGCACTGGCAGCGCCCCGTCGCCCTGCTGCTCGCCCTGCTCCTGGGCGTCGGCATAGTCGCGCTGTCCTTCGCCGCGGTCTACCGCTCCGGCCCCGACGGCCGCGAGGACGCCCCGCCCCCCGGCGGCTCCACCCCGTCCGCCACGACCGGCGCGGACGCCCGCGAGCCCTCGCTGACGCCGGGCTGACCCCGGACCGACCCCCGGCCGATCCGGGGCCGGCCGCGCGCCCGGCGCGCTCCGGCGCCGCGCAGGCAACCGCTTGCGCCCCGTTTGGCCCCCACCCTCCCCCTACGCCCTGCGGGCGCGGGCGGCACCCGATGGCGCAGCGGGAAGTTGGCGTGGGCCCTGCGGTTTACGCGGGGCGCAGCGGACCTACTCTTCTGTATATGGCCGGGCACGATGGCCCGCCTGACGGGACACCCGAGCGCGCCCCGGGAGGCGGAGACGACGAGTACCGCTCCATCGTTTTCGATGAGGCGTTCGTCAAGGCTGCCCGGCTGGAGGAGTACTCCGCCCGCGAGCGCGTCGGCGACCACACCCCCGCCGTACGCAGCCGCCGCCCCCAGCGCCCCGGCGCCTCCCGGCAGGCCCTCGTGCTCGTGCTGCTCATCGCGCTCGCCTTCGGCACCGCCATCTACATGGGCGTACGCCACCCCTACCGGCAGCCCGGCATCCCCGCCGCGGCGCCGCTGCGCAGCAGCGTCATCCCGCTGACGCCCGAGGGCCCGGTGCCCGGCGGCGACCCGGCGGAGCTGATCGCGGACAGCCCGGCGCAGGACTTCGGCACCGGCGCCGCCGGCATCGAACTGCCGGACGATCCGGAGTCGACCCGGCACTTCACCGAGGACCAGGTCGTCCAGGCGCTCACCGCCAGCAAGGACTACCTCGTCACCTCGGCGATCGACGCCCACACGCTCACCGGCGGCAAGGTCCGCGACGTGCGCATCCGGCTCGACCCGCAGCAGCACGGGCAGTTCGACCAGAGCCTCGCCCGGCCCGCCGACGACGGCCGGCACGCCGCGACCGGCTGGATGGTCCGCTTCGACCCCGAGCACGTGCGCCTGGCCCACCGGAACGTACGGGTCGACGGCGCCGTGCGGTACGCGGAGGTCAGCGACCAGGAGCTGGAGGTCAGCGCCGACCACGTCTTCGTCTACGCGCTGCGTCCGGCCGACGCCTCCGCGTCGGCGGCCGAGGACGCGTCGCTGTTCACCGTGCGCCGCCAGGTGCGCATCCGCTTCGACCACGACGACCTGCGCGACGGCCACCTGGAGCTGGCCGAGACCGCGCTGACCGCCGGGCCGCTGGCGTGCACCGCGGACGCCGCGGGGTATCTGCGGCCGCTGCTGGCCGGCGAGCGGGACCCGCAGAAGGCGCCGCAGGGGACGAACCCCTTCGCCACGCCGGGGCAGTTGAGCGGGTCGCTGTGCGGCGTGCTGGACACGGGGCAGGCGACGCGCCCGTCGTAGGGCGCGCGGCACCCGGACCCCGTACGTACGGCCGGAAGCGCCGCCCGCACACGCCCAGAACGCCGTCGCCGCCCCGTCGTCCCGGGGCGGCGACGGCGTTCTGGATTCTGCGTACGGTGGGCGCTGTGTGCTGAGCGGAGGGGGACGGTGCTCAGTTGGGCGAGGCGTCCGAGGGGCCGCCGTCCGACGGGGCGGAGCCGCCGGAGCCGCGGCTGTTGAAGCGGTCCCGCAGCTTGCCGCCTATGTCGGCGGTGCCGCCCGCGATGTCGTTCACGAGCCGCAGCAGCGGGTCCTTGCTGTTCTTGACCGTGTCCGCGTAGCTGCTGGCCGACTCGCGGATGGAGTCGCGCGCGGAGGCCTCCTTGTCCTCGTTGCGCCGCGGGTAGTGACCGTCCATGATCCGCTGGTAGTCGCGGCTCTCCGACCACCGCTTCAGCTCGGCGGCGCGGATGGTGGTGAACGGGTGGCTGCGCGGCAGCACGTTGAGGATCTTCAGGACGGAGTCGCGGACGTCGCCGCCGCGGTCGTACTCCTCGGCCTGCGCGAGGAACGCGTCGACGTTCATCTCGTGCAGGTGGTTGCCGCCGGCGAGCTTCATCAGCCCGCGCATCGACGCCTCCAGGTCCTGCCCGACGAGCAGCCCCGCCCGGTCCGCGGACAGCTCCGACTTGCGGAACCACTCCAGCAGCGCGGCGATGATGGCCCGGATCGCCAGGGCGCCCAGCGGGATCCAGGCGAGCGCGAGGGCGAGGTTGGTGAGGAAGAGCATGATCGTGCGGTACACCGAGTGGCCCGAGAGGGCGTGGCCCACCTCGTGCCCGACGACGGCCCGCATCTCCTCCTCGTCGAGCATCTCGACGAGGCCGGTGGTGACCACGATGATCGGCTCGTCCATGCCGATGCACATCGCGTTCGGCTGGGGGTCCTGCTTGACGTACATCTGCGGGACCTTCTCCAGGTCCAGGATGTAACAGGCGTCCCGCAGCATGTCGTGCAGGTGCTGGAACTGCTGGTCGCTGACCCGCACCGAGTCGGAGAGGAACAGCAGCCGCAGCGAGCGCTCCGGCAGCATGCCGGAGATCGCCTTGAAGACCTTGTCGAATCCGGTGAGCTTGCGCAGCGAGACGAGCGCGGAGCGGTCGGCCGGGTGCTCGTACGCCCGCGAGGAGATGCCCGGGAACCTCTTGCGTTCCCGGCTTGGCACGTTCTTGTTGAGTTCAGGCATGCTGTCCGTCCCCTCCCCGTACGTCTGACCCCCAAGGCTAGTGCGAGAACGGGCCGGCGCGGCGGGGAGTTCCGTAGCAGGTTCGTCACGGCACCCGTATCCGGCGGTGACCTCGCCGGCCGCCGTCGTACAGTCCCCCCGGCGCCCCCGATGGCGGAGCCGACGTGGGGCCGTGCCGCGGGCCCGCTTACGATGTCGAGGCACGCCCACCCGACGACACCGGATTGGCCACAGTGACCATGAGTGCTCTGACCGCCGCCCACGACCTCGCCGTGTCCCTCGCCTCCGCATCCGAGAGCGGCGGGGGCGGCCACGAGAGCGAGGGCTCCACCCTCAACGCGTACTTCGTCGGCGGGAGCGCCCTGTTCGTCCTGCTGCTCCTGCTGTTCATCACCACCCGCTTCAACCGGGACCGCTGACGGCGGTGAAGCGCAGGCTGGGGGTGATGGGCGGGACGTTCGACCCCGTCCACCACGGGCACCTGGTGGCCGCGAGCGAGGTCGCGGCCCGCTTCCACCTCGACGAGGTGATCTTCGTGCCCACGGGAGAGCCCTGGCAGAAGGGCGACAAGGTGGTCTCGCCGCGCGAGGACCGCTATCTGATGACCGTGATCGCGACGGCGTCGAACCCGCAGTTCTCGGTCAGCCGCATCGACATCGACCGCGACGGCCCGACGTACACGATCGACACGCTCCGGGAGTTGCACGCGCTCGAACCGGACGCCGAGCTGTTCTTCATCACGGGCGCGGACGCGCTCTCCCAGATCTTCACCTGGCGGGGCGCCGAGGAGCAGTTCGCGCTCGCCCACTTCATCGGGGTGACCAGGCCCGGACACCGGTTGCACGACCCCGGGCTGCCGCAGGGCAGGGTGTCGCTGGTCGAGGTTCCGGCGCTCGCCATCTCGTCCACGGATTGCCGGGAACGGGTGGCTCGCGGCGAACCCGTCTGGTATTTGGTGCCTGACGGGGTTGTGCGCTACATCAACAAGCGAAGGCTTTACCGCGACGGGGACTGACGCGCAGGATCTACGGGGCGGCGGGGGCCGTACGGGGGGCGCAGGGTAAGCACGGGGGGACCGTGGGCGGGGATGCCCATTATGGAAGGGGCACCAGTGAACGACGGATACCGCGGCCCGCAGGGCCACGACCCGTACCGGGACCCCTACACCCACGGCTACGACCCGTACGGAGAGCAGGGCTACGACTACGACCAGCAGGGGGCCGCCCAGGACCCCGGCGGTCAGGGCTACGGGGACCCGTCCGCCGGCTACGGGTACGACTACGACCCGTACGCCCAGCCGCCCCAGCAGGCGCCGCCCCCGCAGCAGGTCCCCCCGCAGCACTACCCCGCCCAGGCCCCCCACCCGCAGGCTCCCCAGCCCCAGGCCTACCACCCCCGGGCCCAGCAGCACTACGCCCCGCACGCCCCGCCCCCGGCCGTCGGGTACGACTACGACTACGACCCCTACGGCCCGGCCGCCGCCTCCGGCGAGCAGCCCGTGACCCCCGTGCCGCCCGACGCCGACCGGGGGCGCATCCCGCACCAGCGCCCGCCGGACCCCGCCGCCGGCCCCGGGGGCGGCCCGCCGCACGAGCCGCGCGAGTACGCCACCGAGCAGTTCTCCTTCGTCGAGGACGAGACCGAGTCCTCCGAAGACGTCATCGACTGGCTGAAGTTCACCGAGAGCCGCACCGAGCGCCGCGAGGAGGCCAAGCGCCGCGGCCGCAACCGCCGGATCGCGCTGCTGCTGGCCGTGGTCCTCGCCGTGCTCGGCGGCGGCGGATACCTGTGGGCCACCGACCGCCTCCCCTTCATGTCCGGCGGCGAGTCCGGGCCCGCGGCGGCCGGCAAGGACAAGCGCGACACGCTCGTGGTGCACCTGCACGACACCGACGGCGGCGGCAGCGCCACCGCGCTGCTCGTGAACAACGCCACCACCGGCCAGGGCACCACCGTGCTGCTCCCCAACGACCTCGCCGTCTCCGGCGACGACGGCACCGCCACCACCCTCGGCCAGGCCGTCGACGAGCAGGGCGCGGGCGCCACCCGGGACGCGATCGACGCGCTGCTGGGCTCGCACATCAAGGGCAGCTGGCGGCTGGACACCCCGTACCTGGAGATCCTCGTGGAGGGCGTCGGCGGCATCACCCTCGACGCCGACGCCACCGTGCCCGGGGCGAAGAAGGGCGACGACCCGCTGGTCGAGAAGGGGCGGAAGCAGCGCCTCAACGGCGAGGCGGCCATCGCCTACGCCACCCACCTCGCGGACGGCGAGCCGCAGACGGCGCAGCTCCGGCGGTTCGGGCAGGTCATGCACGCGGTGCTGAAGAACCTGCCGAGCGCCCCGGCCGACGCCAAGAGCCTGGTCAAGTCCATGGGCATGGTGCTCGACCCGTCGCTGTCCGAAGCCGAGCTGGCCGCGTCCCTGGCGTCGCTGTCCGAGCTGGCCAAGGAGGGCGCGTACGCGACCGAGACGCTGGAGGTCGGCGACGACGGCCGGCCCAGCGAGCGGGCCACGGAGAAGGTGGTCGAGGACGTGCTCGGCGGCACCGTCAAGAACCCCGCGGGGGCCGCGGCCCCGCGGGTCAGCGTGCAGAACGGCGCCGGCAGCGCGGAGCCGGCGGAGGCGGCGAAGGTCGCGCTGGTCAACGGCGGGTTCACGGTCGTCGACGGCGGCCAGGCGGCGGAGCCGGCGGAGACCTCCGAGGTGCGCTACGCGGACGCGGCGGCGAAGGAGCAGGCCGTGCAGGTCGCGAAGACGCTGGGGCTGCCGGAGAAGGCGGTGGCCGAGGGGGAGACGCCGGCGAACGCGGACGTGACGGTCGTCCTCGGGGAGGACTACGAGGGGTGACGATGCCGGGAGCCGCGGGGCTGTCGTACGGGCGTGAGATCCTGGAATGTGTATCCGTAGTGATACCCCGAGTTCCCGACAGAAGTGGACAGCCCCGCCCGTGACCGCAACGGACCGCTCCATCGACCTGGTCAGCACCGCGGCGCAGGCCGCCGCCGACAAGCTCGCGCACGACATCGTCGCGTACGACGTCAGCGACGTCCTCGCCATCACCGACGCCTTCCTGCTCGCCTCGGCGCCCAACGACCGGCAGGTCAAGGCGATCGTGGACGGCATCGAGGAGGCGCTGCTGGAAGAGCGCGGCGCCAAGCCGGTGCGGCGCGAGGGCGAGCGGGACGGCCGCTGGGTCCTGCTGGACTTCTCCGACATCGTGGTCCACGTGCAGCACTCCGAGGAGCGGGTGTTCTACGCGCTGGAGCGGCTGTGGAAGGACTGCCCGGAGCTGGCGCTGCCGCCGGACGCGGCGGCCACCCGCGGGCGCGCCGCGGAGCACGCCGAGGCGCACGGCGAGGGGGCCCGCCGGGATGCGTGACCGCCGGATCGTGCTGTGGCGGCACGGCCAGACGGCGTGGAACCTGGAGCGGCGCTTCCAGGGCCAGACCGACATCGAGCTGACGGAGGCCGGCGTGCTGCAGGCGCGCCGCGCCGCCCGGCTGCTGGCGGCACTGCGCCCGGACGCGATGATCTCCTCCGACCTGCTGCGCACGCGGACCACGGCCACGGAGCTGGCGTCGCGGACGGCCCTGGAGGTGACGTACGACAGCGCGCTGCGGGAGACGTACGCGGGCGTCTGGCAGGGGCTGACGCACGAGGAGATCATCGAGCGGTACGGCGACCAGTACGCGGCGTGGAAGCGCGGCGAGCCGGTGCGGCGCGGCGGCGGCGAGCTGGAGACCGAGGTCGCGGACCGGGCGGCGCCGGTGGTGCTGGCGCACGCGGACAAGCTGGCGGACGGCGGGACGCTGGTGGTGGTCAGCCACGGCGGCACCATCCGGACGACGATCGGGCGGCTGCTGGGCCTGGACCCGCGGAACTGGGAGGCGCTGGGCGGGCTGTCGAACTGCAGCTGGTCGGTGCTGGGCGAGTCGGTGTGCGGCTGGCGGCTGCTGGAGCACAACGCGGGCAGCCTGCCGGAGCCGGTGCTCGGCGACGACACGTGAGGCGCCGGGCGGGGGCGGCGGTCCGCGGCCCGGAAACCGATTTTTGTTTCCGGGCGCCTTCCCGCTAAGATTTAGCTCGTTCGCCCGCCGGAAGCGGTGGGCGTCGGCGCGGGGCTATAGCTCAGTTGGTAGAGCGCTTGCATGGCATGCAAGAGGTCAGGAGTTCGATTCTCCTTAGCTCCACAAAGGCGATCGGCGACGTGTGTCCGCGGAAGACGCGGACCGGGTCGCCTTTGTCGTTTCTGCACGGACTTCGTCCGCGCCCGGCGGGGGCTTCGCCACCCGCACCCCCGTTCTGAGGCGATCGGCGACGTGTGTCCGCGGAAGACGCGGACCGGGTCGCCTTTGTCGTTT